>JBJKSK010000001.1:0-7056 GCA_046704125.1 Desulfobacterales bacterium
GTAACAGTCCACGATCCCCACTTTGATGGGCTTGGCGGCACTGGCAGGAGAACCGGTGGATAAGACAATGGCCAATCCGATGCCTGCGATCCATAACAGTGATTTCTTCATCTTCTCCTCCTCATGAATTTGTAGATATATCACCACGCCATGCTGAAAAAGCTTGCGATCAGGCTTCTTTCGGGCTCAGGCTGGTTGAAAACCAGCACCTTCGTGGTGCTCGCTACCCGGTTACCACGTACAGATACAGCTCCCTCGGGCCGTGGGCGCCATGGACCATCACCGCTTCGATGTCTGCGGTCTTGCTGGGTCCTGAGATAAATGTCATGGTGTTGGGGATTCCCTCGGCCCGATGGGATGGATCGTGGCACAACAGGGCATAAAGCTCGGTGAAGCTTTCCAGAACCTGATCCAAAGTGATGACCGCCACATGAATCGAAGGCAGCAGGGACACGCTTCGGGCCTGGCCCGGTCGGGTTTTGGACACCAGGGTGGCGGATTCCGCCACGCAAAAATCCGCCGAGGTAATTCCGATAAAGGCTTTAGCCAGGTAATCGCGGAGCGCAAAGCGCTGGGCGGCGTCTGCCGTGGAGTAATCATCCTCTACCACTCTTACTGAAACGTCTTCTCCGGCAAGTGTCGGGGCCAGGCGCAACGAATCCAGAAGCCGATGCCGCCATAGAGCGATCTTTTTTTCGGTGCCCCATTCCGGCGTCTTTTCCCGGACCAGATCGGCGATGGCGCCGGCCACCGATTCAGTATGGGGAAGGCCGATGACGTTGAGGTTGATGGGTTTTCCCGCTTCGACGAGCTGGTCAAACAGGGCTAAACGCTGGTTAGGGCTCCGGTTTTCAACGGTTTCAAGCACCTTTCGGGCGGCATCGGAAAGCCGGCTTTCCGTGATGCCTGCCGGCGCTATGGTCTGACCGGGCCGGTTCAGGGCGTTTCGCACCCGCTGGATAAAGAGGCGCTGATTGTCGTCAATCATGAGAAAACCTTTTGCTTCTGGCGCAGGCGCTGCGGCCGCAGAGAAAATATCAGCATCTGCGCTGTCTCCAGCGCTTGGAAAAGGACTTGGCCGCCAGCGGCCTGATGTCCCGGTGCCGCGTCCATTCGGAGACAGGCGGCGGCAGCCGGCGAATCATCCCGTTTCGCGCAGGCAGCAGGCGCTGGCCGGCGGCGGCCACAGCCATCAGCAGGTCATACCGGCGCCGATCCTGGATGACCCATGACCACAGCAGGTAAAAGGCTTTTTCCGCCAGGCTTCGCGGCCGCACATCCCAGTCCGGATCCCCGTCGGCCAGTTTTTCCCGAAGCGCCAAAAGCATCCTGGGATGATCGATGGCCACCGGGCAGATGTCGTGGCAGGCCCCGCAAAGCGATTCCCCCAGGCACAGGTCCGCAGCCCGGTTGATTCCCACCAAAAGCGGGGTGACCACAGCCCCGATGGGGCCGCAGTAAGGGTAACCGTAGGCGTGGCCCCCGATTTTGGCATATACCGGACACGCATTGAGGCACCCCCCGCATCGAATGCAATAGAGGATCTCGCGAAACTGGGGATCGGCCAGAATTCGGGAGCGGCCGTTGTCGATGACCACCAGGTGAAACTGGTCCGGGCCGTCGGCTTCACCGGGCTGCCTGGGGCCGCCGATGTAGCTGACGTACCCGGCCATGTTCTGGGCCGCGGCGCCTCTGGCCAAAAGCCGCAGCAGGATGCCGTGGTCCGACAGCCTGGCGGTGATGCGCTCCATTCCCATGATGGCCACATGCACCCGGGGAAGCGTGGAGGCCATGCGAATGTTGCCTTCATTGGACAAGGTGGTGATGTGCCCGGTTTCCGCACAGGCCATGTTGCACCCCGAGATGCCCATGTCAGCGGTGAGAAATTTTTCCCTAAGGGCCTTTCTGGCGGCTCTTGTCAAAGACGGCGGGTCGTCGGTGTAGGCGATGCCGAGTTTTTCGGCAAACAGCCGGCCCACCTGGTCCCGGGTAAAGTGGATGGCAGGTGCAATGATATGCGAGGGGTGGTCGCCGGCCAGTTGCACGATGTATTCTCCCAGATCGGTTTCCACCGCCTCGATGCCGGCAGCCTCGAGGGCGTCGTTTAGACCGATTTCCTCGGAGAGCATCGACTTTCCCTTGACGACGAGTTTGACCTGGTTGGCTTTGGCGATATCGATGATGCACTGGTTGGCTTTTTCGGCATCGGCGGCAAAGTGGACATAGCCGCCGCGCCGGCGGATGTTTTCAGCCAGGGTTTCCAGCAGCACATCGAGGTTATCGATGGCATGCCGGCGGATCTCGTGGGCGGTCTGTCTTAGGCCCGGGCCTTCGGGAAGTTTTTCGTAGGCGTCCAAAGCGCCTTTGCCCAGCCGGTTTTGCAGGTTTCGCAACGCCTCGTGCAGGTGCGTATCGCCAACGGCCTTCCGGGCCTCTTCGCGGTAATGCTCGGTGCGGATGGCAACCATCAGTAATATTTCTCCCCGGCCAGCAGTTGGGCGATGTGCAGGGTGCGAACCGGAGCCTGAATGCGGCTCAGTGCTCCCTGGATGTTCATCAGGCAGCTCACATCGCAGCCCACCACGGCATCGGCACCGGTGTCCAGGATGGTCCTGACTTTATCCTGGGCCATGGCCGCGGAAATATCCGCATATTTCACGGAAAACGATCCGCCGAACCCGCAGCAGCGATCCGAATCCTGCATCTCGATCAGGCGGGCCCCCCGCACCCTGGAGATCAGCTTGCGGGGCTGGGCGGCAATGCCCAGGTGACGGCGCAGGTGGCACGAGTCGTGGTAAGTGAGTTTTCCGTCAAAGCAGGCTCCCAGATCATCGGCGCCCAGCACATCGACGATGTATTGGCTAAATTCGAAGGTTTTTTGCGCCACTTGCCGTGCCCGGTGCGCCCATGGGGGATCTTCGGCAAAGAGTTGGCTGTAGTGGTTACAGACCATGCTCACGCAGGAGCCCGATGGACAAACGATGACCTCTGCGGCTTCAAAAATTCGGATAAACTGGCGTGCGGCGGCCCTGGCTTGCTTTCGGTAGCCGGCGTTAAAGGCCGGTTGTCCGCAGCAGGTCTGATCTTTGGGGTAGGTCATGGTCACCCCGAGTTTGTCGAGCACGGCCACCATGGCCTCGGCCACCTCGGGATAGACGCCGTCGACCAGACACTGGATAAAAAGGGTAGCATTTCGGTATTTCATGGTTATCGGCACTGCATGAGTTGAGCGGGTTGCTGAAGCTGTTCACTTATATCGGATCATCCATGCAGATTTCAACGAATTTCTTTTTCTGTCTACCGAATTGATGCGGGATGCACTGGCCACGGCCAGGCGGTCTATTGTCCGAGCCGCTGACAAACACTTCAATCGTCGACTTTCGGATTTCATTATAAATTGTTATTATAATACGTTGCGGTGTATTTAATTTGACTGCATTTTGCTTCCAAGGTATCTCTCCTTAGTTTCCATATAACATATAACCAATCGAGTTTGCAAAGAATTGACAACTTCCACAAATCCCTAGAGTTGAGTGCATTTGTCTTCTTGAAATTTATTACTTGATCGCTTCCTGATTTTGCGCAATATAAAAGGGTTATTTTGGCGCCACCGCCAATAAGCTTTTCTTCGATTTGCTTTTGAATTTCGGGGAAACGGCCATAATAAGTAAGGCTGCATCGGTAAAAAGCATGATTATCAATTCCAGGAATCAGTTGTTAGCGTATTTGCGGACGTTTGGTTTGGGGATTTGTAAAAAAGGGGAGGTAACCGTTTAGCATGGAGAATTTAGACCGTTCAAGTCCGGCTTTGTTTGGAGAATGGAGACAATTCGTTGGTAAGATCGTAGACCGCTTTAAGATGGCCGAGCACACCTTTATGGTCGTTTTGGCGGTCATCATCGGACTTGTTACAGGATATGGCGCCCTGGGGTTGCGGTATTTGATTCATCTGATTCAAGTCGTTTCCACGCAGCATTTCGAATATACCCTGCAAATGATCGGGAATCTGCCCTGGTACCAGAAACTTTTGATGCCTGCCGTCGGGGGCCTGCTGGTCGGGCCCATCGTCACCTTTCTTTCCAAAGAGGTCAAAGGCCATGGCGTTCCGGAGGTCATGGAAAGCATCATGTTGCGAAACGGCAGGATTCGACCCAGAGTCGTAGTGGCCAAAATCTTTGCCAGCTCAATCTGTATCGGCTCCGGGGGATCTTCCGGCCGCGAAGGCCCGATTGTGCAAATCGGTTCTGCCATGGGTTCAACAATCGGCCAGTGGTTTCAGCTGCCGCCGGAAAAGATGCGAACGCTGGTAGCCTCCGGCGCGGCTGGAGGCATCGCCGCGGCCTTCAATGCACCGGTAGCGGGCGCCCTTTTTGCCATTGAAATCATTTTCGGTGATTTCGCCGGGATGCAGTTTAGCCCCATTGTTATTGCATCGGTGATGGCCACCGTGGTGTCGCGTCATTATCTTGGAAATTTTTCGTCGTTTATCGTCGCCCAATATACCCTCGTGTCCCCATGGGAGCTGGTTTTTTACGCCGGAATGGGATTGATCGCCGGAATTGCCGGTTTGCTGTTTATCGATGTTTTGTATGCCCTGGAAGACTTTTTTGACGCTTGGAAATTTCCCAATTATATCAAGCCGGCCATCGGCGGATTGGCCGTCGGTGCCATGGGGATCGTTTTCCCGGCCGTTTACGGCGTGGGATACGACGGGATCAACCTGGCCCTGAAAGGCAATATGTCATGGGAGATCCTGCTCGCCCTGATGCTGCTCAAGATAGTGGCCACATCCTTTACCCTGGGGTCCGGCGGTTCCGGCGGAATTTTTGCCCCGTCGCTGTTTATCGGAGCCATGATCGGGGGCGCGGTGGGGACACTCGTCCATGAATTCTTTCCGGCGATTACGGCCTCATCGGGCGCCTATGCCATGGTGGGAATGGGCGCTTTTGTCGGAGCCGTCACGCACGCGCCCATTACTTCGATTATCATTATTTTTGAAATGACAAATGAATATACCATTATCTTGCCCTTGATGATTGCAACTATTATTGCCGTCACATTTACTACAAAAATGAAGCCGGAATCCATTTACACATTAAAACTGGTAAGACGCGGCATTCAATTTTTCAAGGGAAAGGAAATAAACGTCTTAAAATCACTTAAAGTCGAGGATGTCTACGAAAAAAATTGCATCAAACTGGCGCCGGAAACGCATTTCAAAGACATCATCTCAGAGGTTATTAACAGTGAGCACGAGATCTTCTACGTGGTGGACAGAAACGACCACTTTATGGGTTATTTTACCCTGAAAACGATTCGGAAAATCATGGACGACCCCGGTTCGCTCAATAATATCATTTTGGCCTATGATCTCATTGAGAGCAATTCAACCTATGTCACATCGGATACGAACCTGGATACGGTCATGAACGCGTTTGGAACCTCCGGTATCGTTGAACTGCCGGTAGTCGATTCCCAGAAAACGCATCTGCTGCTGGGCACTTTAACCCGGAAAATTCTTATTGATGAATACAACAAGGAACTGGCCAGAAGGGAACCGACACTGGGACTTGAACGGGCCTTTTCCTCGTTGGCGCTCAACGATGTCACAAAAATTGTCGACAATTATGCGATGATTGAGATTCTGGCGCCGGCCCGGTTTGTGGGAAAAAGCCTCCTGCAGTTAAACCTGCCAAAAGAATATGGGATCCATGTATTTCTGGTTCAGCGGCCCTTGGAAGAAAAGCAGATGAAACGAATAGTACCGGATGCTCATTACACGATTAACGAGAAAGATATGCTCATTCTAACAGGACAGAAGGAAGATTTGATAAGAATTTCCAAACTGTAATGGGAAAAATCGGTTCAGAGGATTGCCGCCATGACTGGATCGGAGTTCAGAAAGAGTTGATCATGGCTCACCAAATTGATTTTGAAAGGTTTGCTTCCCCGTCACAAAAGGCGGTAACCATTGAATATTTTATCTATTTTTGAGAAGCGAAGCAATCTGTTTTGGATAGCCGTGGGCATTTTGCTAATCGGGGTGATTGGCATCATCGACTATGCTACCGGTTACGAGGTGGCCGTTTCATTGTTTTATTTGGTTCCTATTTCGATAGTCACCTGGCGTCTCGGGAGTGATGCCGGGATAGTCGGATCGTTTATAAGTGCCATCGTCTGGTTTTTTGCGGATTTTGAGGCAGGGAAAAAATACTTTCACGTGTATATTTTTATATGGAATGCCATTATCGGATTTTGTTTTTTTATGATAGTCACATTCCTGTTGGCAACATTAAGACGGATGTTGGAACACGAAAAAGAATTAGCACATACCGACCATTTGACTGGAGCGGTGAACTCCCGTTCTTTTTTCGAGATGTTGCAGATGGAAATAGATCGATCCTCGAGAGATAAACAGCCCTTTACGCTAGCCTATATTGACCTGGACAACTTCAAAATGGTCAATGACGAGTTCGGACATGACACGGGTGACAAGGTTCTCCAGGCTATAGTCAAATTGTTCAAAAGCCATTTGAGAAAAACGGATGTGGTTGCACGACTCGGGGGTGATGAATTCGCGCTGCTGCTGCCGGAAACAAACTTGAAATCCGCCCAAGTAGCCCTTTCTAAAATTCAACACGATGTTTTAATCGAAATGAAATTAAACGATTGGCCCGTGACTTTAAGTATCGGAGCTTTGACATGTATTGACGCAACGCCCCGGCCACGTCAGCTCATCAAACTGGCCGATGAGTTGATGTACTCTGTAAAGTGCGACAACAAAAATTGTGTCAAATACGCCATTTTCTCCGAGTCATCCGGCGGTAACATCACAGGCGTGGGGTGACTTCGGAGCAAACTGCCTGTCGGCAAACGCCTCTTCCGACCCGGTCGTCATTTGCCGCCTTTTTTGACGTAATTGATGGCAGAGCGCCCGGCCACCGCACCTTCTCCCACGGCCACGCTGATCTGGAGAAACCGGCCCACACAGTCCCCAGCGGCAAATACCCCCGCGATGTTCGTCTTTTGTTCGTCATCGACTTCCAGGAACAGGCC
>JBJKSK010000002.1:0-4696 GCA_046704125.1 Desulfobacterales bacterium
GAGCCGGAAGTTGCCGATGCCCAGTTGCAATAACCCGGCGCCAGGGGCGCGGCTCCGGCCGGGGTGCTTAGCCCCCGGTGTTTTTCCCGGCTGGCCGCCTTTATCCAATCCGAGCTTGGCATCAAGATGCCTCCGGCCAAGCGGACCATGCCCGCGTCCCGGCTGCAGAAGCGGCTCCGGATCCTGGGGTTTGACCGTTTCGAACCCTATCTGAATTTCTGGTTATGGGCAGCCTGTTTCCGGGCCATTTGTTCCACCTGCCGGCGGGTCAAGACCCCTGACAGGACAAAAAAGTCACCGATGGGGCCTTGAAGCCGGCGTTGCTTTCCCAAAAGAAGCATCAGTTTGTACGGGGTGAGGTACCCCAAACGGATGGCGCTTTCCCCGAATTTTTCTTGGGAGGTCCGCCTTCTTAGAATGGACCAGATGTCGTTTTGTGAAAGGATTCCCATGTTTATCGCGAGGCGCCCGATTGCAGGGCGCTGGCGCTTTTGCCATACCAGTGCATCGATATAGGTGTTCCAGGAAATGCATCCCGAATAGTACAAAAACTGACAGATCAGCAACTTTCTTCTCGGGATGGGTCCGGTAAAAAAAAGGCCCGCCGCTTTTTCGGAAGGTTTCTTAATGGGATGGTCCGCCGGTTTGCAGTGATTTTCAGAGGTATCTGGATGTTTCCGAAGCAAAATTCCATTTTTTGTCACCACGGTGTTGAGTTTTTCGTAGGCGCAAGTCGCTGCTATGAAAGCCTCCTTCATCCGCACCACATCCGCACCTGTCGTGACGGCCCTGTCCGGATGCGTTTCCAGAGCTTTTTTCCGGTAAGCGGATTTGAGTCCTTCCGGTTGGAGATAATTGATAAAATCAAGAGAAACGTATACATGCGGACCAAAAAGGATCATGCATGCATCCATTAAATCCTGGATCGAAGGCTGTCCTGGCATGTTTTGTCCTTACTCCCGGTTTCGTTTTTTAAAGCAGTGCAACCCAGCGACCCCGCGACCTTTTGAAGCCCGGCGCGGTACAGAAACCTCCCCGCCGGCACCGGTCAAGAGGTTCCTGATGGTTCCGAAGCTTTCTCCGCGTACTCGGGATAAAGCTTTCCCATGCACTCCGGGCAGAGGCTGTGGCTAAACTCGGCTTCGGTGTGGTCGCGTACATAAACTTCCACCTGCTTCCAGTAGCCGTGATCGTCCCGGATCTTTTTGCATTTGGCGCAGATGGGGACAATGCCGCGAAGCGTCTTGATCTGATCCAGCGCCTGGCGCAGCTTGCCGATCGTGGCGGCCAGCGCGTCCTGCATCTGAACCATGCGGCAGCCCACCTCGATGCGGGCACGCAGTTCGCCGGCGTCAAACGGTTTGGCCAGGTAGTCGTTGGCCCCGGCCTCCAAACCGGCGATGATGTCGGCCTTTTCCCCCCTGGCCGTCAACATGATCAGATACGGTGGCCGGTCGGTTTCCAGGGCGCGGACCCGGCGCACCACATCCAGCCCGTCCATTTCCGGCATGATCCAGTCCAAAATGGCCATCCGGGGTGCATCCGGCCGCTGCAGCATGTCCCAGGCCGCCGCCCCGCTGGCTGTCTCCACCACCTCGTGTCCGGCTTTTTTCAACACGCCAGAAAGCACGATGCGGGAGGTTAAATCGTCTTCGGCAGTCAGAATGCGCACGAGACCCGGCTCCTTGTCAAGCCATCAACCTCATCCGGCGCCGCGTTTCGGGCAGCTTTGCCTTCTAGACGGGTTTTTCCGGGCACGCACCGCATAAGCCCGTGCCGGCGGCGCGTGCATTTCCGATCATCTTCAGCCATCAATGTCTTCATTGCATTTTCTTTTAAGAGCAAGTTCGTACGGCGCTGTCATCATTTGCTTCGCCTCTTTGAACCGCGCGTTCAGTTCGGGCATCCGGGACTTGACCATATTCAGATCGCCGGCATTTCCCGCCGATTCCATCTCCAGGGCCAGGGCATACAGGCTCTGGGCGCTGACGTTGGCCGATGCGCCTTTGATGGTGTGGGCCTGGCGTTTCGCGCCGCGATCTGCCGCGGCATGTCTTCTATAAAACCGTCGATCACTTTCCGGGCCAGTTCCCGGTCATGCATTAACCGCGCCATCAAGGCCTCACGATCAAAGATCAGGGATGAACCCGGAGCATCAACGCCCATGGTTGCCCCTTTGGCCTTGGAGTTTTTTAAACCGGCTTTTTCTCCGGGTAGCCATTTTTCCAGAATTTCGGCCAGCGCCTGGGCAGACACCGGCTTGGACACATAGTCGGTAAAACCCGCCTTCAGGTATTTTCCCCGGTCCCCTTGCAGGGCGTGAGCGGTCATGGCGATGACCGGGACGTGGGGATTGAAAACAGTGGCGGGCAAAAGGCGGATTTTTCGAGTGGCTTCCAGGCCGTCCATTACCGGCATTTGCACGTCCATCAGCACCAGGTCGTAGGGGATGGATTGGAGTGCTTTGAGCGCCTCGGCGCCGTCGGCCACCGTATCTGCGCGCAGCCCCAGTTTTTTCAGGATGCCAAGCGCCACCTGCTGGTTGGTAATGTTATCCTCGGCCAGCAGAATCCGGGTCTTGCGGCCGCCAAACCAGTTGAGCCTCTCACGAGCCGTATGCCGCGTGGCAATCGGTTGCGGCCGTCGAAACTGCCCGATTCGATCTGTCAGCGCCTGGGTTAACAAGGCCTCCAATTCCTGATGCTTTATGGGTTTAGTCGCGTAGGCGGCAAAACCGATGCCCGCGTTCATCGGGGTTCTGATCTCATGGCTCATGTTGGCCAAAAACTCGCTCTTGGCTAAGTTGGCCATCTCGGCACGGCCCGCCATTTCCTGGGCCAGTGCGGTTTGCTGTTCCAGATGCCGGTTCAGTGTTTCAGCGGCCTCTTTAGCCCGGCGCAGTTGGGTTTCAGCGGCTTTAAGTTCGGTAATGTCCAAAACCGCACCCACCAGCCCGGTCACCGAACTGTTTGGTCCGGTAAGCGAGGCTTTGTGAAAGATCACGTCATGCAGGGCGCCGTGCCGGTCCAGTACCTGAGATTCGTAGACCTGAATGCCCGGTTTTTCGAACAGCTCGGCGTCCCGTGCATGATAGACCTTGGCCAGTTCGGGGGGGGCCGATATCAAAGACATTTTCCCCTACCAGTTGCTGCCGGTCCTGGCCGAAAAAGATTTCAAAGGCCTTGTTGAACCCGATGTATCGCCCGTGGCTGTCCTTGTAGAACACCGGAATCGGAATCGTCTCCAGCAGCCGGTTCAGAAAGTTCTCGCTTTTGCGCAGGGCCTCTTCGGCCTGTTTGCGCTCGGTCATTCGCCAGACCGCCTCCATCAACAGTGAAACATGAAGCACATCGGCCTGGACGTAATCGGTTTCCTTGTTAGCCAGCCCCACCACACGCACGATGTCATCCCCCTTGAAGATGGGCAAGGCCAGAAATCTCAGAAGCTGAATATGGCCTTCTGGGCAGCCTCCTTTCAGAGGATGGTCGGCTTGATAATCGTTTAGAATAAAGGGCCGGCGCAGCCGAAGCGCCTCACCCCAGATGCCGGTTTTATCCAGCTTATGGCAGGTTTTCGGATCGCTGACCGAACATCGCTCCCTGGCGTCCTTGGACCATGTGGTTTGGACAAATTCCTTGCGGTCTTCGTGGTAATGGTACATACGGCCAGTTTGGCTTCCCGTCAGTTCGATGGCCTGTCTCAGGGCATAATCAAGAAATTTTTGGATGGTCTCGGCGGGGTGCTGCAAAATACCCACAAGCGTTTTCAACCACGATTCGTTTCGCTGGATCTCCTCATGAGTGCGCTTGCGCTCGGTGATATCGGTAAACGCCGTGGCAAGCTGTCCTTTGCCCAACTGGAAGGCATTTACATAAAAGTGCCGGCCCAGCGGATCGGAAAAATATTCGAAACTGGCAGGTTCGCCGGTCAGCGCGATTTTGCCGTAAATATCGATGATCGGCGTTTTTTCGATACCCGGCAGGACATCTGTGACACGGCGGCCCAAAATGTCTGCCACCCTCAATCCAGTATGGGTTTCAAAAGCCCGGTTGGCGTTTGAAAATATGTAGTCGACCGGCTGGCCCAGGGCATTTGGCACGATTTTATGCATGGCAATGCCCGACACGGCATGTTCGAACAGTAGGCGATGCTTTTCTTCGCCTTCCTTAAGCTTGCTTTGCTGCTCGCGGATGCCCGCGTCAGTGCGGCGCAGCAGGACATAGACAAAACTTGCAAGCAGGGCCAGCAAAAACCCACAGGCCATTGCGGCCATGATCAACAGGTGATAGAAAGCGGCATTTCGGGCAGTAATGTCGTTCATTATAATCAAATCGCCGATATCCCTGCCCGAGGCCCCTTTCAGGGGCACGGCCGACACCCGCCAGGATTTCCCGCCAAGGACGATCTGCCCCTCTTTCCGGCTCGGTGCGGAACGGGTGGCTCGCCGCACCCAGGACACGAAGGCGTCCGGCAGATGACCCTGGGAGGCATAGGTCAGCACGTGTTGTGGCATAAGGTTCCAGTTGGCCTGCCGATGGAGGGAGGCCATCTTCTCTTGCCAGATATTTCGGTTCAGGTACGGTTTGGCAATGACTACGGCCAACTGAACTTCGAGCCGGTTGTGCAACGATTGAAGCACATCCTTGATTTCTTTTCCCAACTCCACATAACCTGCAAGCGCGCCACCGGCATAGAC
>JBJKSK010000003.1:0-4741 GCA_046704125.1 Desulfobacterales bacterium
CCGGCGCTGTTTGGGCTGGCGGCCACCTTTGCCGTCTGCTTGTTTTTCAGGGACCCGGACCGGGTGATCCCCGGGATCGAAAACGCGGTGGTGTCTCCGGCCGACGGTAAGGTGATTGCGGTGCAAGCCATTGACGACACACCGTTTTATCCCGGTTCCTGCCGCAAGATCTCGATTTTCATGACCGTTTTCAATGTCCATGTCAATCGCATCCCCCATGAAGGGACCATCGACAAGGTGGAATATTTTCCCGGAGCGTTCTTTTCGGCCCACCTGGACAAGGCGTCCAAAGAAAACGAGCACAACGCCGTGCATATCCTCACGGCAGACGGCCGGCGGCTTTGCATGGTGCAGATCGCCGGCCTCATTGCCAGGCGGATCCTGTGTCATGTCCAAGCCGGCGATCCGGTGGTGCGCGGCCAGCGGATGGGGATGATCTGCTTCGGATCCCGGGTGGATTTGTACCTGCCGGCGGAAATGGAAATCCATGTTTCCGTTGGCACCAAGGTCAAGGCCGGAACCACTGTTTTGGGCCTGTTGGCCGGCCGTCAAAATCCGGAAAGCCCTTAATCCTGCAGACTAACAACCCAATTATATCGAATCAGGAGCGCCGCATTGGATCGAATTCCCATTACCATCGAAGGCTATGAAGTACTGAAAAACGAATTGAGACGGCTCAAGACAGAGGATCGTCCGCGCAACATCCTGGCCATCGAAGAGGCCCGATCCCACGGGGACCTGTCGGAAAACGCGGAGTTTGAGGCCGCCAAAGAGCGCCAGGCGTTCATCGAGGGCCGGGTCAACGAACTGGAGTTCAAGCTGGCCAATGCCGATGTCATCGATCCCGCCGATATGCCCAAGGATCGGGCCGTTTTTGCCGCCAAGGTGCTGCTGGAAAATGTCGATACCGGAGAAACTGTGCGCTATCAGCTGGTGGGACCCGACGAGTCCAATATCGAGGCCGGCCGGATTTCCGTTTCCTCACCGCTTGGCCGGGCCATCATCGGAAAACGCCCGGGTGACGAAATCGTGCTGCAGGCCCCCGGGGGCAAGCGCTGTTATGAACTGGTCGAAATTCAATAAAACTGGAGGTCAGGCATTGGCAAGAATTACCATCGAAGATTGTCTCAAGCAGGTTCCCAACCGGTTTATGCTGGTAAACATGGTGGCCCGTCGGGTCCGCCAGATCCGGGAAGGTTCGGAATATCTGGTCAGCTCCCCCAAAAACGAAGATATCGTAGTGGCGCTTCGGGAGATTGCCGCCGGCAAGATCGTTTTAAAGCCCGCCGACATCGAAAAGACGCCGTGATGATGAACGGATTCGGCACTTGCCGGGTTTTTCAAATACATACAAGACGATCAACCGGGCCGTCGGGAAAGCGCTGCATCGCTACGAAATGCTTTCCGACGGCGACCGGGTCGCGGTAGGGCTTTCCGGCGGGAAAGACAGCATGACACTGCTGTCGGTGCTCACAGAACGCCAGTCCCGGGTGCCGATCGACTACCGGTTGTTTCCCATTTACATCGATCCGGGTTTTCCCGGGGGGTTCGGTTTGCCATTAGCCCACTGGTGCCGAACCAAGGGAATCTCGCTGGTCGTCGAGCCAACCGATTACGGCCTCGTCGCCCACGGACCGGAAAACCGGGAAAACCCCTGCTTCTTGTGTTCCCGGCTCCGGAGAAAGCGCCTGTTCGAGATCGCCGATGAACTGGGCTGCAACAAACTGGCCCTGGGACATAACAAGGACGATTTGATCGAGACCTTTTTTTTAAACATCTGCTACGCCGGCGAGATCAGCACCATGGTGCCTTCCCAGCCTTTTTTCAAAGGGCGCTTTACCGTGATTCGCCCCCTGGCCTTCGTGGACGAGGCGGCCACCCGGCGTTTTGCCCAGGAGTCGGCCTTTCCCCGCCTGGATAACCCTTGCCCCACGGCCGCTGTATCCAAAAGGCGCGAAATCAAGGATATGCTGGCCGGCCTGTACGGGAAGAATCGAAAGATCAAGGGAAATATCTTTCGGGCCATGAGCCATGTTCAGCTTGACTACCTCCTGAAATAGTCGCCACGCGGCAGCCATAACCGGCAGACCCCCGCAGCCTTTAGCCGATAGCGGACGCAAAGAAGATGAGAGACGTACAAAACGAACCGGATCACCGAAACCTCCCCATTGACAAGGTCGGCATCAAAAATCTGAGGTATCCCATCACGGTGTTGGACCGCAAAAACGGGAAACAGCACACCGTGGCCAACATCAACATGTACGTGGATCTGCCCCACGAGTTCAAGGGCACCCACATGAGCCGGTTTGTCGAGATGCTGCACGGCTTCAGGCCCGAAGTCTCCCTGAAGAACATATCGACGATTCTCGGGGAGATGAAGGCGCAAATCAACGCGGCATCGGCCCACATCGAAGTGACCTTTCCCTATTTTATCGAAAAGCACGCGCCGGTCAGCGGGGCTCCCGGAATGATGGACTACACCTGCACGATTGCCGGGTCATGCAACCGTGAAAACGCCATTGACCTGATTCTGGAGGTCGTCGTGCCCATTTCCTCGGTGTGTCCTTGCTCCAAGGAGATCAGCAGCAGCGGGGCGCACAACCAGCGCGGCGAGGTGCATCTTCGGACCCGGTTTGCCAAGTTCATCTGGATCGAGGACATGATCGAACTCGTCGAGAAATCGGCCTCCTGCGATGTCTTTTCGGTGCTAAAGCGCGTGGACGAAAAATGCGTGACGGAACGCGGCTTCGAAAACCCCAAATTCGTGGAAGACATCGTGCGCGACATCGCCGACAGACTGCTCAAGGATGAAAACATCACCTGGTTTTCCGTCAGCGCGGAAAATTTCGAATCCATCCACAACCACAGCGCCTACGCTCATATCACCAGCGGAGACAAACCGGGCTTGTGACTCACTGGCCTTCCTGCCTCGCCCTTTCCAGCCTTTTTTTGACCAGCTCAAAAACAGGTCCCACCGATTGTCCCGGGGTGTTGATCAGCAGGACAAACCGGTACAGCCCCCTGGGCGATGGCATGTACCCGGCCCGGGCGGCCACGCCATCCAAGGTGCCGGTTTTGTAGAAGAACCCGTCTTGAAATCGCATCAGGTGGTAATACGGCTCAAAGGCCGCGAGCACCTGCTGCATGGCTCGTGCCGAAATCTTGTTTTTCCGTGATATTCCGGAACCCTCGGCCAGGGTCAGCGCCTTGATGCCAAGTTTGCGGCGGTAGCGCCGCTCGGCGCGCAGCCCCTTTTCGATATTTCCCGGCGGCCCGTAGGCGGCGGCTCCAACGGCTACAAACAGCTGGTTGGCGATAAAGTTGTTGGAATAATAAAGCATCTTGGCCACCACCCGGGTCAGGCGATAGGGGGATGCGAAGCGCAGGATCAACTTGTCGGCAGCCGGGTGGACAACTCCCAGGCGCACCTTTCCCGTAAAGACGGTTCCCTGTTTGACGAGAAAGGTGCGCAGCAGGTTTCCGGCGTATCGGCTATCTTCCTGGTTTCGTTTTGATAAAACGATGCGGCCGCTGGACATCTTTGAGGCTTTGATCCGGTTTAAGACCATCGCCAGCAGCGGGGTCTGGGGCTCCGCGCTGACATAGACACCCTTTACCCGGCGAAAGAAGACGGTGTTGAAATTGGCGCAAAAGGCTCCGACGGGCGCATCGTAGGGATTGAAGGTGTCGGTGGCTCCGGGGATCGGCAGGGGGTTTTGAAAGTAGCTGGCATCCACGACCAGATGGTTGAACCGGTGCCTTTTCGCCCCTATTTGCCTGGCTATTTCGGCCAGTACCTGCGAGGTGAGCATGGGATCCCCCATGCCCCGAACCGTGAGATTGCCGCTCGGATCCAGGAAAAATTCCGTGCTGAAACGGAAGCCGGGGCCAAGGTAATGAAAGGCGGCCAGAGAGGTGAAGATTTTTAGCGTGGAGGCGGGAACCAGCATCGTGTCGACGTTTTTGGCCGCCACCACGGCTCCGGAGGGATCGATGATCATCACCGCGTCCCTGGGGCCGATGGCATCCATAAGCCCCGAGGCGATTCCGGGCGCCGAGATCATCAGGGTCGCCGCGACAGCCGCGATAAATCCGGCTGCGGCGCGCAGGCATAAGCGTTTTTTCATCGGCTCTCGACAATCAGGGTCACCGGTCCATCGTTGACCAGAGAGACGGCCATCATGGACTGGAAGCGACCCGTTTGCACCCGGATTCCCTTTTCCCGGATGCGGTTGGAAAAGTGCTGGTAAAGGATGTTGGCCATTTCCGGTCGGGCCGCCTGAATAAAGGAAGGGCGCCTGCCCTTGGTGCAGTCTCCCAGCAGCGTAAACTGGGACACCACCAGCAATTGGCCCCCGGTGTCGATCAGCGAGCGGTTCATTTTGCCCGATTCGTCTTCGAAAATTCTCAGATGGACAATTTTTTGCGCCAGATAGTCCGCGTCGGCCGCACCGTCGTCTGAGGCCACGCCCAGCAGCACCAAAAGCCCCGGGCCGATGGCGCCAACCGTCTCCCGGCCGACGGTGACCGCAGCCTGCCGCACACGCTGTATCACGGCCTTCATAGACCTATCCTGGCCCGAAACCACCCGTCAAGCCGAGTCATGATCTTTCCATCAGCCTTCCGAAGGGATTGTTAAAAGGCGTCGGCGCCGCTTTGGGGCCGCGGGTTTGGGGGGATAACGGCAAGGAACCTGAAGGCGGTTTTGGCTTCGGCCGATTTTTCGGGGCGGATTTCATGG
>JBJKSK010000004.1:0-3186 GCA_046704125.1 Desulfobacterales bacterium
CACGGTGTGGTTGGTATAGGCAAAGGTGCGCTGGCAAATTTGCCAGGCGGTATCCCACTCCAAGCCTTCTTTGTCTATCAAAAGCCGCATCAGTTCCGCAATGGCGATGGACGGATGAGTATCGTTGAGCTGCACGGCCACCGCATCGGGCAGTTCGTCAAAAGACGAGTGTTCTTTTTTGAAGCGTCTGAGCATGTCCTTGAAGGTGGCTGCCACGAAAAAATACTGCTGCTTGAGTCGAAGTTCTTTGCCTTCGATGGCTTCATCTCTGGGATAAAGTACCTTGGAGATATTCTCGGTCAACACCTTGGCCTCTACCGCGCCGATGTAATCGCCCTGGTTGAATTCCTCCAGGTCAAATTCCCGGCTTGAAACCGCTTCCCATAGGCGGATGTTGGTGACCACTCCGTTGTTGAAGCCGGGAATGAGCAGGTCGCTGGCCATGGCCATGACCGCTTGGGTATCAATCCATCGGCGTCGCGGTTTCCCAACGGCGTCGGTAAACGATTCGGTGCGGCCGTAGAATTTGACCTTGTAGAGAAAACCCCGGCGCTTGATCTCCCATGGGCAGCCGGACCGTGCCCAGTTGTCGCACTGCTCGACCTGGTAGCCGTTTACAATGGCTTGATAAAAAATGCCGTAGTCGTAGCGCAGGCCGTAGCCGTATCCGGAAATGCCCAGCGTCGCCATGGAGTCCATGAAACAGGAAGCGAGTCGACCCAGCCCTCCGTTTCCAAGTCCCGCATCCCATTCTTCTTCTTCCAGATCTTCCAGTGTGAACTCCAGACCCTCCAGGGCGTCTCGGCATTCCGTTTCCATCTGCAGGTTGGTGATGTAGTTCATCAGAAAACGGCCCGGGAGAAACTCCATGGACAGGTAGTAGACCCGCTTGGACCCCTTGGCGTAGTGGGCCCGTTGCGTCTGAATCCATCGTTGGATCAGCCGCTGTCGAAGACTGTAGGCAAGCCCCTTGTAGTAGGTGCTTTTTCGGGGCGGATAATAATCGTTGCCCAGATTGGACATGATGTGACGTTGGATATCTTGTCTGAGCAAGTCTGGCTTTGGCATAGATTCCGGACTTAGTTGAGCGCTGCCGGAATGGGGTGGGTTCATGATGGGTTCCTCTATCTTTCGGGCCTGCGGCCATGCGGCAGTGACACCGAGGGGCGTGTCGAATATGTGGATTTCTACCACAAAATCCGAACCAATGATATGATTTTTAAGCTTCTCACGTCATAGCGCCGCCGGGGGTCATCTCAAGTCAATGTGGGGCAGACTTTCGATCCGGCCGGCCGGGGTGATGGTAATGTAGTCGAGTTTGCGCTGAAGTTCCTTGACCGTCGAAGCCCCACCATAGGTCAGTCCGGATCGCAGACCGCCGATGATGTCGGCAAGGATTAGATGTTCGGTCTCTCTGTAGGCCACATCTCTGGAGATCCCTTCGGCGGTTTTCCATTCGGCCATGCCCCCGTGGTATTGCTGTTGGACCTCGCTGCTGGCCATGCCCCGGTAGACCTTGACCTGAATCGGTTTGCCGTCCGAACCCGCTTTGGTGATCACCGGACCCGGGGTGGGGCGGGTGCCGGACAGCATGCTGCCGATCATGGCAAAATCTGCCCCGAAGGCGAGGGCCTTGACGATGTCTCCTGGCGAGCGGATGCCGCCGTCGGCCACGATGGACCGGTCAACTCTCGAACATTCCTTGATTGAGGTTAGATTGGGTACTCCAAAACCGGTCTTGATGCGGGTGGTGCACACCGAGCCGCCGCCGATGCCAACCTTGATGATATCGGAGCTGCAAGAGGCCAGATAATCGGCTCCGGCATAGGTGGCGACGTTTCCGGCCATGATGCAGGCCGTCTTGCCCAGCATGTTGCGGATGTTTTTCAAGGTCTTTCCCACATATTTGGCATGCGCATGGGCCACATCGATGCAAAACAGATTGGCCCCGGCGTCCCTGAGCGCCTGGGCACGCTCCAAGTCCTGATTCGTGCAGCCGATGGAGACAAACGTGGGGTATCGGCATGATTTGAACATGGCGACATTGTCACCGATGGACATGAACCGGTGCAGTACTCCGATGCCCCCCTTTTCGCCGATAAAATCGGCCATGGCCTCTTCGGTGATGGTGTCCATGTTTGAGGTCATCAGGGGAAGGGCCAAAGACAATTTTCCGGATTTATCCGTCATGGAAATGTCGACGGTTTTTCGCGACTCCCAGTGGTTGTAGGACGGTACGAGCAATACATCGTCGTAGGTGATGGCATGGTTCATGATTCCTCCGGTTCGGTATTTCTTTATGAGCAAGAGCGGATTCCGGTGGCTACAGCGGCTCGATACGGCGCCAAAACCACGGTTGCTGGGAATCGTTTGGAAAACCCCTGGCTCCAGATACCATGTTCCGGTGGCGGAAAAAAATAAAAAAAATCAACCCATACGCCCTTTGACGGGAAAATGCGTTGAATGGTTGATCTTTACAAAGCGCGGTTTTGCTGATTCGGCTGGCCTTCTTCTTAGTTGAAAACATGCGGCTTGAAATGCGACAACAAGTGCTGCAGCCAGTGATTCATTGCCGAAAATGACTTTTCCTGGAGAAAACTATCGTGGCGAAGAAGCGACAGATTATATTGGTAGATTGGACCGGAGATCGAAAGACAGAAAGACAGATAGAGCTTTCTTCTGAGGGCCATATAGGCCCTCCAGGCGCTGCGAAACGGGGCTTGCGACGATCTGACCAAACCCGTATCGAAAACCGAAGCGGTTGAGTCCGTCCAGCGGGCCTTTGATGGAAGCCAGCCCGCTGGCCTTAAAGTTGACGATCCGGCTGATGTTTTGCTCAGGGCTTGCATCCCATCAGGGGATCAAGAGGGTCGAACCGGTGGTCTTTCGGGTTTCCAAAATCCGATGCGCCCGGGCCGTTTCTGCCAGAGGAAAACGCTGGTTGACGCTGATCTTCACGACTCCCGAGGCCACCACATCAAAAAGATCTCCGGCGTGGGCCAGCAGGTCCTTTCGGCTGGCCGTGTAGGTCATCAGGCTGGGCCGGGTGAGAAACAGGGAACCTCCGGCCGATAGCTCCCCAAGGTCCACGGGAGGCACGGAACCTGAACTTTGACCGAAGCTGACCATCAGGCCAATGGGCCGCAGGCAATGCAACGACTTGCTGAAGGTGGCCCTACCCACCGA
>JBJKSK010000005.1:0-6429 GCA_046704125.1 Desulfobacterales bacterium
AGGCCCGCGTCAACATGGCCGACGCCTACCGGGCACTGTCGGCCCAGGCGCTGCGGGAAAACAACCAGACCTTTCTGGATCTGGCCAAAACGGCCTTTTCAAAATACGTCGAAACGGCCCGGGGAGACCTGGATCTTCGCGCCCAAAGGGTTGGCGAACTGATTCAGCCGGTCACCGAGGCCTTGAAACGATACGATCAACAGGTTCAAGCCATGGAACGTTCCAGGGAAAAGGCTTACGGTGGACTCTCGGAGCAGGTCCAATCCCTGGCCCAAACGCAGCTGGCCCTGCAGAAAGAAACCGGCAAACTGGTCAAGGCCCTGCGACTTCCCCATGTGCGGGGTCGCTGGGGGGAGATGACCCTCAAGCGGGTGGCGGAGCTGGCCGGTATGCAGGACCGTTGCGATTTTTTCGAACAACTGGCCGCCAAGACCCCAGACGGGCTGCTGCGGCCAGACATGGTGGTCATGCTGCCAGGGGGGCGCAAAATCGTTGTAGACGCCAAGGTGCCGCTTGCCGCCTATCTCGACGCCCTTGAAGCCAATACCGAAGCCGAGCGCGCCGGGCACCTGGCCGCCCATGTCCGCCAGTTGCAGGCTCACATCTCCAATCTGTCTCAAAAGGCCTACTGGCGCCAGTTTAGCCCAACTCCGGAATTTGTCGTGCTGTTTATCCCAGGTGAAAATTTTTTCAGCGCCGCGCTACACCAGAACCCGCGACTGATCGAGGAAGGCATCGACCGGGGCATCGTGATAGCCACCCCCACGACGCTTATCACCCTGCTGAAAACCGTCGCCTTTGGCTGGAACCAGGAAATTATGGCGGAAAACGCCCGGACCATCAGTCAACTGGGCCGCGAGCTCTATGAACGGATCGCCTCCATGACCGGCCACCTCAGCAGGCTGGGAAAGGACTTGGAGCGCTGTTCGATCACCTACAACCAGGTCATCGGCACCATGGAGCGCCGGGTGCTTTCCTCGGCCCGGAAATTTTCCGAGCTCGGCATTACCGGAAAGACGGCTCCCGAACAACTCCGCCTGGACCCCGGGAAGATGCCCATTATCCAAAATCCAGCCGCAGAAGAAAAAAAGCAACCCCTTCAGGATTCAGACTTTCAAGACAGCAAATGACACAGGAAGCTCAAGGGAAATGACCATTATTGAATACCCAAGCCCCCAAGAAGATCATCTGTCCAGCAAGAGATGTTTCCGTCGGTGCCGGCAAGCCTTTGCCATGGCGGGGCTTTGCCTGCTGACGATGTGGTTGGGCGGGTGTGCGCTGACGCCCAAGACCATAGCTCCTGAAACCGCGATGCAGCCGGTTTGCGCTTCGGCCTACCCGCGGTTTCGCGACGACATGGGTTATGACAATCTGATCCAAGCTTTATCCCAAAGCCTGGTCTACCTTCGAAAGCAGCCCGGCAAACGAATGTTTCGCTATGGACCGGACCAATACAGCGCAAAACACCTGATCGCGGGACTTGAAACATTCATCGCCTTCCTGAAAACCAACCCGAGCCAAAGCGATCTGAATACATTTATAAGAACCAATTACCGGATCTACCGGTCCGAGGGCCGGGTCGGTGACGGAAAAACGCTGTTTACCGGGTACTACGAACCGGATCTCATCGCCAGCCCGGTAAAGACTCCCTTTTTCACCGTCCCGATCCTGGGTGCGCCAAAAGACCTGGTTTCCATTGACCTGTCCCCCTTTGCCGCCAAATTCCGGGGGGATCGGATTGTCGGCCGTTGGACCGGGAAAACGGTGGTGCCCTATTACAACCGCCGGGAAATCGTCGAAGAAAACCGGCTGGAAGGCCGTGCGCCGGTATTGGCCTGGCTGCATGACCGGTTGGACCTGTTTTTCCTCCAGGTGCAGGGATCGGGAAGGTTTATCTTACCGACGGAGGCCATCTCAATATCCATTATCGTTGCGACAACGGGCTGCCGTACCGCAGCGTGGGCAAGCTGCTCATCGATCAGGGCCGGATTCCCAAGGCGCAAATGTCCATGCAAAGTATCCGAAGCTATCTGCGGCAGCACCCCGAAACCGTCTCCGAAGTTCTGGACTATAACCCCAGTTATGTCTTTTTTCAGACAGAAACCACCGGTCCCAAGGGATCCATCAACGTGGTCTTGACCCCGGGCCGTTCGCTGGCCTTGGACTGGCGAATTTTTCCCATGGCAGCGCTTTCCTTCATCGAAACCGAAAAACCCGTCATCGACGGCAACGGCACCATCGAGCGATGGGTGTCCTTTGGCCGTTTCGTTCTAGTCCAGGATACCGGAGGGGCCATCCGGGGAGCCGGCCGCGCGGACCTTTTCTGGGGCAGCGGACCCTATGCCGAAATCGCCGCGGGCCACATGCAGAATCCGGGAAATCTCTATTTTCTCGTACTCAAACGGTAGAAAAGCTGGAACCAGGAGATTGGATTTTCCAAGGCAAACCTTCACCGGCTCAGTTCTGGGGGGTTTTGGTTGGATACTGGAAATTCAAAATGGCATCCGCTGGGTCGCGATCGCGCTGACCTTGGCCATGATTTTCTCACCGAAAGCGGCATTGGCCTGAATCAGGCGAAACATCGCTTCTCCCGGCGTGGAAAGCACCATCCCGTCGGTGAGCGCAACGGCGGTGCCCGTGTATATAAAGGGCGACACCATGGTGGACCAGCCGATAACCGCACCCCTGTGTTGCAGAGTCAGGGCACGGCCTTCCTTGAAATAAATCATGAATTGGCCCTCGATTACGACAAAAAACGTATGGGCCAGATCTCCTCGCCGGGTCAAGACTTCACCTTCCACCACTCTCATGGGATGAAGCATATCGGCCACCTGCTGGAGGTCATGCGAATCGAGATCTGAAAAAAAATCGAGTGTTTTTAGAATGTTGACATCCGTTGGCATCCAAGGAATCCTTTCTTGGGTCACCGCCATCGGCAGGCATCCGGATGGATGGCATGACCGGAAACGGGGTACCGGAAAAAAAGCCCGTCTCGATATCAAGAGATAGTCTTTTTTGTTCGGTTCGTGCCGTTCTGTCAATGGAAAACGCCAAGGGGGGGTATCCCCCGGTTTGGCTCTTGACCGCCCGGAGCATTCCCCCTATATAGGCCGAAGTCAATTCGTTGAATTGAACCCGTTTTTGACGCCTGACGGCCCCGACCTCCGAGGAAAAGTCGACCTTCACGAGGAGACAGAGACATGCCGAGAAAAACGCTGCGGGACCTTTGCATGGCTTGTGTGCTGGCGGTGGTATTCGTGACCCCGGCGGCGGCCGAAGATTTCACCTTCGGGCTGCTGATGGTAGGACCCTACAACGATCATGGGTACAGCCAGGCGTCCTTCGAAGGGGGAAAATACGTCGAGGAAAAGATTCCCGGCGCCAAGATGATCTATATCGACAAAGTCAACCCCACCGATCGCCCCGGTATGACCATTCCCCAGATTGTCGGCGAAATGGTGACAAAAGGGGCACGCCTGATTATCGCCAACTCCGATAGCATGAAAGCAGGAATCCTTAAAGCGGCTCTGCAGCATCCCCATATTTCCTTTATCCTTATTTCCGGCGACACGGATTTGAGGCGCAACGCACCAAAAAACTTGGCCGATCTTTTCGGGCGGATGGAATATGGCAAGATGATGGCCGGTTTCGTCGCCGGGATGACCACCGAAACGGGCAAAATTGGCTATCTGGGGTCATTTAACAACGCGGAAACCCGGCGTCAGGCCAATTCGGCCTATCTCGGAGCGCTTTACGCCTGGCAGCACGTGCGAAAGAAAAATCCGGCAGATCTCATTTTTCAGGTCACCTGGATCGGATTCTGGTTCAACACCCCACGGGCAACCAATCCTACCCAGGTAGCCCGGAATCTTTACAACAAGGGTTACGACGTGGTGCTTTCGGGTATCGACACTCCCGCGGTGGTGGTGGTGGCCAAACAACAACGAAAACAGGGAGACAGGGTCTGGGCCATCCCCTGCGATTATGTCGGGGCGTGCAACGGCGCCGGTGACGTCTGTCTCGGAGTGCCGTATTTTAACTGGGGTCCGAGTTATGTCCGGATGATCCGCGCGGCCATCGCAGGCACGTTTAAATCCCAATGGCTCTGGCTGGGTCCGGATTGGGCCGACATCAACGATGCGGATCGCTCCACGGTGGGCTTTAGGGTTGGGGATGCGCTTTCGTTCGAAACCAGAAAGGCCCTCAAAACCTTCATTAAGTATCTTGGCACCGAAAAGATCACCCTGTTCAAAGGACCCCTGAAATTTCAGGACGGCTCTTCGTTTCTCAAAGCGGGGGAGGTGGCCAGCGACCGGCAAATCTTGAACATGCCCCAGCTGCTCGAGGGTATGTCGGGCCAAAGCAGCACCCCATAAAGCCGATCATTTGATTCGGTTCAGGTATGTGTCCCATTCCATGGGCAGCAATTGTTGCTTGGCCGTGTTGCATGACTTGCACGAAGCAACCACGTTGCTCTTAGTGCTTCGGCCTCCCCGGGCGATGGGGACGATGTGGTCCATGGTCAACTCTGAAGGAGGCGTGGGCTGCTCGCAGTAATAGCAGCGCCCCTTGTCACAACGACGCTTCCACCACTGGCTGCGGCGCAATTCGCGGGCCTTTTCGCGCTCTCGGCGCATGTCGGCCTCATCTAAATCATAAGCAAAAGGCTTCATTTTCTTGTCAACTCTCAATGGTTTTGAGCCAGCGCGCCACGGCGCGCTTTAACCTCCGGTAGTAGACCTCTGAACCGCCCAGGGCTCGGCGGCCGAAAAAATAGTTGATTTCCAGAAACAACGGCTCGCTGGTTTCTGGATCGAAGAGCAGATCAAAACCGGCCAGGTTGATGCCCGTGATCCGGCAAAACGTCTTCACGGTCTTAATTCCTGCGGCCTGCAAGCTCGGGTCGGCGTCGGCATCGATCACCCCTCCGGCGGCCAAGCTGGCGCCGAAACGCTGTTTATCCGGCTGGATCCGCCAGTAAGCGGCGACATCGTCTCCGATGATCGCCACCCTGAGGCTGCGCTGGGTCCCGGGTATGTATTGTTGAATGAGAAATCCGTGCTGCCCGGTGCTTTCCATCAACCGGGCATGCTCCATCACATTTTTGAATTGCGCCTCTTCATTGAGCAGATAGACGGTCTCACCCTCCCCGCCCCAGGAAAACTTAAAAACGGCAGGAAACCCCATCGGAGATTTTCCGCGGTCTTGTTTTCGGTAAAAATCCGCCAAGTCCTCGTAACACACCGAAACCGGGTGCGCGGCCCCAATTTGGGTAAACAGCCGGATCTGTCCCAGCTTGCCGGGGTAGCGAAACCGGGCGTCGTAGTCTGGAAAGACATGCGCGCAATGGCCGCGGGCCATCTCGTAGAGCGCGCGTGAGCATCCTTGAGGCAGCAACACGGCCTTAGCCCGGCAGATGACCGCCAGGTCTTCGGGGCCGGGGGGTCTGCCGGCACACAGCCGGTTGACGTCTCCGGAAAGGCAGGGGTGAAACGAGACGATCATCGATCAGTACCCAAAACGCCTAAGTGCCCGGGTATCCCGGCTCCAATGCTTCTGGACCCGGACAAAAAGTTTGAGAAAGACCCTGGATCCGACAAGTTTCTGGATGTCGAGTCTGGCCGCCTCGCCGATTTGTCTCAGCTTGCCACCGCCTTTTCCGATGAGAATCCCTTTTTGGGAATCCCGCTCCACGTGCAAGGTGGCGTGAATGGTCACCAGGGGCCGGGCCGGGTCTTGCTTGAAGGATTCCACGGTAACGGCCACCGAATAGGGGATTTCCTCACCGGTGAGGCGAAAGGCTTTTTCGCGAATGATTTCCGCGGCGACAAACCGCTCCGGAACATCGGTGATAGCGTCTTCGGGGAAAAAAGGAGGCCCCGGGGCTAGCTGTTTTTCGATCTCGGCAAGCAGCACGTCGACCTGGGCGCCGTGTCGGGCGGAAATGGGAACAATGGCCTCAAAAGCAAACGCACTGGACCAGTTCTCGATGACCTCCAGCAACCGGCCCTTGGCCACGATATCGATCTTGTTTAACGCCAGTATCACCGGCCGGTTCTGTGCCTTGATTCGGTCCAAGAGAATCGCTTCCGATTCCGGATCCGGATCGGCGGCATCCACCACCAGCAAAATCTGATCCACCTCTCCCAGGGTGCTCAAGGCCACATCAACGATTCGAAGGTTGAGCGCTCCCTTGGGCGTGTGAACCCCCGGGGTATCGATAAAGACCATCTGGGCGCCGGGCCGGTGCACCACCCCCAGGATCCGATTGCGGGTGGTCTGAGGCTTGCGGGAGGTAATGGAAAGTTTTTCTCCCAGCAGTCGGTTGAGCAGGGTGGATTTGCCTGCGTTTGGAGCCCCGGCGATGGCGATAAACCCGGACCTGAATGGCAGGTGGTGCGTTTCAGTGTCATTCATATAGGCAGATCT
>JBJKSK010000006.1:0-3200 GCA_046704125.1 Desulfobacterales bacterium
CCCCCTTGAATGCCATCCAGACCTATGAAGACAAGGTCAAGGACTTAAATCAACGGATAGTGCAATATTCAAAGCAGCGGGAAGCCTATCAGAAAGACGTCGACGCCTTTAATGCCAGGGTCAAAGCGGCTCAATAGCTAATTGCCTCGATTCGAAAATATTGCCCGTATCACCAATCAAAGGAGTAGCTAAATGGATTTAATTAACTGGAGCGACAGTTTAAGTGTAAATGTGGCAGAGATTGACCAGCAGCACCAAAAACTCGTAGCGATGATCAATGAGCTAAATGATGCGATGAGGCAAGGAAAAGGTAAAGAAGCTTTAAAACATATCGTATCCGGATTGATAAGCTACACGGGAACGCATTTCAAAACGGAGGAGCAATATTTCGACCGATTTGGATACCCGGATGCGGATAGCCATAAAAAAAATCATGCCGACTTCGTCCAAAAAGTAATGGAATTTAACAATGGGTTTGAAAAAGGCAAATTCGGACTAACCCTAGAGATAATGAATTTTTTAAGCAACTGGCTGCAAACACACATCAAGGGGACGGACAAAAAATACTCCAAATTTTTCAACGACAACGGGCTGAAATAAATGCTTCATTCAACATGTTAAGGGACGAACCACCCGACAGCAGGCGACTGGCCGCGGTCCGCCGTCGGGCATTCGCGGCTTCAGGGCTCCTCGAGGTTCTCACCGCCGAGCAAACGCCTGTTTAACACACCGACCCATAGCGTTTGGAGAATCACTGACACCAGAATGGTGATCACCGTTACGGCGAGGATAGACTCGCCCCAGCCGATCAGCTGCTGGTCATGGTAGGTAAGCCCCAGGGTCAACGGCAACCCGGCCAGAGCCGACGCCACGACGCCGCGCGGGCCCTCCAGCGCCATGAAGCCGTACTGGGGCAATGACCACCGCCCCAGCGGCAGGATGCTCAGCGCGGCAATAGGCCGCGCGACGAACACCACGATCAAGGCCACCGCAATGCCGACCCACAGTGAGGGCCACAGGTTTTGCAGGTCGATGCCCGCGCCGAGGAGGATGAAGATGACCACGGTGGCCAGCATGGCCAGCGTTTCGTTGAAGTGGTGTTCGCGGGAAATCACGCGCGCGGCTCTATTGACCAGATGCTCATGCGGGAAAAACAGTTCGTGATTGCCAAGCACGAGCGCGATCATCGTGGCCACGAGATAACCGGAGGCCTGCGCCCATTCGCCGATGGCAAAGCCGCCGAAGGCCAGGGCAAAGGAATAGAGTTCCGGAAATGGCTCCAGATGGAACACGTGGATGAGTCGGTAGCCGATCAGCCCCAGAGCGACGCCGATCGCCACCGAGGCGACCACTTCGTAGAGAAAATACAGAATCGCGGCGGGAATCAAAGAGGTGAATTGCGCAAGCCACTCGAGCAGCTTGCCGCCGTCGGCATTTGGCACCAGCATCGCGATGGCGAGCATGGTCAATACGATGCCCAGCGGATCGTTGAAGATCGATTCGGAGACGATGACCGAGCGAATGTCCTTCGGAACGGTGTTTTGTTTGAACAACGGGATGATCGTGGCCGGATCGGTCGCGCTGATGATGGCGCCGAATAGAAAACCGACCGAAAAGGGCACATGCAGAAAATAGGAAAAGGCCAGCGCTGCGACCAGCACGGTAGCCAGCAGACCGACCGTATCGAGCACACCGATGGTCGCTAGATGCTTTTTCAGCAGTGCCCACCTCAGGTTATGGCCTTCGGCAAACAGGATGATGACCAATCCGAATACACGCGCATAGTCGAACAACTGGTGCGCCTCGGAGCGGTCGATGAAGTTTAGCACAGGCCCGACGATGATGCCGAGCAGGATCAGGATCGGCACATAGGCAATGCCGGTCTTTTCGCTGAAAAGGAAGGTGATGACACCAAGCGCCATGACGATGGCCAGGGTCATTACGGCAAAATCGACGGTGGACAAAGCGGTTCTCCTTAACCCTGTCTCTATGGTTTTCTTCGAGCCCGATGCTGGAACGCAAACACGGACTCCGCCTCCATCTTGCAGCAACCATTCAACCCAAGGGCATAAAGGGATCAATTTGAATGTTGGCTATTTCCACTACCACATATACTCACAATTAGGAACGATACCATGAAATGTGACCGCTGTCATGCCGCCATACCGGACGGAGAACAGGCTGAACATAACGGCCAGATGCTTTGCGAGGATTGTTATATGGACGTGCTTTCTCCGGCAAGAGCCTGCGACCCATGGGCCGTGCACAGCGCCAAACGGTTCGAAGAAAGCGCCGGAAAGCCCTCCCAAATCAACGAAAACCAGAAGAAAATCCTTCATGCGCTTGAAACGACAGGCGGCGTGGAATTGCCCGAGTTGTCACGGCGCACGGGGCTTCAATCGGCCGTACTGGAACGTGAAATGGCGGCTTTGAGGCACATGGAAAAACTTCGAGCCGAAATGCGGGGTGATCGAAAAGTCATTTGCCTGTGGTAGGCTGAATCTACGTTCATTCAAAATCCAGTTGATCATTGAAGATCATTTTTGGAGCTTGAGAAAGGGACCGACGGCAAGCAGTGTTTGGTTGCGGTCTTCGATGGCCAGAGCCTGCTCCAGACCACCCGCGTCGATGTTCATGTTGATGGCCTCCTTGGTCAGACGAAGGCCCATGTGGTTTTTGGAAAGCAGTTTGCGGGCGTAGTCCATGGCTGTGTCCAACAGATCGGTTCGTTCGACGACCTTGGTGACCAAGCCCAGTTGCCTGGCCTCCTGGGCGCTCATGAAATCACCGGTGTACATGAACTCGTAAGCCCGGCCGGCACCGATCATCCGGGGAAGAAAATAGCTGCAGGACATGTCCGCTCCACCTAGACCGATGTTGATATAGGCCGCCGAAAATCGCGCGTCCGGAGTGATCACCCGGATGTCGGAGGCCAGCAGGAAACTGAATCCCTGGCCGGCGGCCGCGCCGTGTGCAGCACAGACGATGGGCTGGGGCGCACGCCGCATGGCCAGATTGATACGGGCCAACCGGGCCTGGAACCGGTAAAATTCAGGGATAGTCATCTGGGGGGCGACCCGGGCGGTCTCCTTTATGTCCAGACCGGCGCAAAACCCTTTTTCCCCGCTGCCTCTGAGCACGATCACCACGGTATCCAGGTCATAGAGCCGCTGTTTCCAGAAGGCTTCCAATTCCTCCAT
>JBJKSK010000007.1:0-3972 GCA_046704125.1 Desulfobacterales bacterium
GCATGCCATCTCCAGGATCAAAAACGGCAGCCGGGTATTTATCGGCACGGGATGCGGAGAGCCTCAACATCTGATCCGGGCACTGGTCCAGGAAATGAACATGCAAGACATCATGATCTACCAGATGATGTCTTCGACCCTGGCTCAGTATGTAGACGAGCCCAATTTTTCAAGGCGCTTTGCCTTGAAGCTGTTTTTTATCAGCCGTTCCATGCGAAAGGCGGCCTTTGAGGGAAAAATCGATTATGTGCCCACCTATCTGTCCCAGATTCCGCGCCTGTTTTCCAGCGGCCGCATCGGGCTGGATGTGGCCCTGGTTCAGGTGAGTCCTCCGGACAAGTTCGGCTATTGCAGTCTCGGGGTGTCGGTGGACATCACCCGATCGGGGATGGAAAACGCCCGGATGGTCATCGCCCAGGTAAACCCCCGGATGCCCCGGATCTGGGGGGACAGTTTCGTGCATGTGGATGAAATCGATAATTACGTCCGCCACGAAGAGCCGATCGTGGAGATTTTGCCTGTGAACAAGGAAAGCGAGGTGACCCGGCGTATCGGCCACTACGTTTCCCAACTGGTGGAAAACGGCTCCACGCTGCAGATCGGCTTTGGGCACCTGCCAAACGCCATCCTGCAATATCTGGACAACAAGCAGGACCTGGGGATCCACACCCAGGTCATTACGAACGGTTTTTTACCCCTGTTTGAAAAAAAGGTGATCACCAACCGGAAAAAGAATTTTCTTCCCGGCCGCGTGGTGGCCTCGCTTTGTATGGGGGCTCAGCCCTTGTACGACTTCGTGGACAACAACCCGAGCTTTTACTTTCGCTCTTCCGAGTTTGTCAATGATCCCACGGTGATCGCCCGAAACGACAATCTGATCTCCATCAGCTCGGCTCTCGAGGTCGATCTTACGGGCCAGGTCTGCACCGACTCCATGGGCTATCTGTTCTACAGCGGTATCGGTGACCAGGTGGATTTTCTTCGGGGAAGCGCCATGTCCAAGGGAGGATTTTCCATTATCGCGCTGCCGTCTACCGCCCAAAACGGCCAGGTTTCCCGGATCGTGCCGCATCTGAGCGAAGGTGCGGGGGTCGCCACCACCCGCGGCGACGTGGATGTGGTGATCACCGAGTACGGTATAGCCGAGCTTCAGGGAAAAAGCATCTACCAGCGGGTCATGGAACTGGCCCAGATTGCGCATCCTAAATTCAGGGAGCAGGTGATCGATGCGGCCAAAAAGCGCCACTATATTTTTGCCGATCAACTGCCGCCGTCTCAGGACGACTTGTTGTTTGTCGATGGCTACAAGAGCACCCAGGAGCTTAGAAACGGAAAGGTCGTGGAATATCGGCCGCTTTTTCCATCCGACGAGTTCGAGTACCGTAATTTTTTCTACTCGCTTCAGGAAAAGACCATTTATTACCGCTTTTTCTACAAGATGAAGCTGTTTTCCCACGAAGTCGTCCAGAAGCATTACACCAGCGTGGATTACCGCAAGAACCTGTCCATCGTGGGCCTGGTGCAAAAGGGCGGGCACAAGGAGGTGGTGGCCATCGGATCGTATGCCGAGGGCTCCGACAGCCGCGCCGAGGTCGCCTTCGTGGTCCGGGAGGACTTTCAGGGAAGCGGTATTGCCTCCTATCTTCTTGAAGTGTTGGAAAAAATTGCCAAGGAAAACGAATACCAGGGTTTTGTGGCCTCGGTGCTTCGGGAAAACTCGGCCATGATGCATGTCTTCAAGAAGCGATATCCCAACGCCAAGATATCGATGAGCGGGGGAAGCGATGTGGCCATCGACATGGATTTTTCAGATGCCGTTTCGCTTGCCGACCAGACCTCCCGGGGTTCCGGTGCCCTTTCCTGCCAACCGCCGGCGAACCGACTCCATGAATGAGGCCCTGCGCATCGGATCCGCATCGTGGCTTGGCTTGGTCATGAACGGCGCCGGTCAACTGGGCGTCGAGGTGTCTGTCGCCCAGGCCCAGGCCTTGGGGCGCCACGCCGAAGCGCTGCTGCAGTGGAATCGCAGGACCAATCTGACCGCCATCACCGATGCCTTCGAGGTGGCCGTCAAGCACATGGTGGATTCCGTGGCCCCGGCCCCCTGGATTGCTCCGGGGGCGCGCCTGCTGGACATAGGCTCGGGAGGCGGATTCCCCGGTATTCCCCTGAAGATTTTGCGGCCTGGCCTGAGTGTGACGCTAATCGATGCGGTTTCTCGAAAGGTGGGCTTCCAGCAACATGTCATCCGCACGCTGAATCTGTCCGGGATCCGGGCCATCCACGGGCGGGCGCAGGATCTGGCGGCGCATGGACCCGGGTTTGACGTGATCATCAGCCGGGCATTGACATCCCTGGAGAATTTTATCCGGATGGCCTCTCCTTTGCTGGCTTCCGGTGGGGTGATTCTGGCGATGCGGGGAAAGACCCCGCCAGAGGAGCTGGATACGGTCCGAAGCCTTTGGAATGGTGAGGAACCGGACATGGAAATCGTTTCCTACCGGCTTCCCTTTCTGGAAGATCAGCGGTCCCTGATCCTGATTCGTCGGTAAGTGCTGCCTCTGACCGGCTTCAATCTCGGCTCAAGTTTTTCGGCGCTGTGCCCGATGACAATTACAGGCAAGGGCCAGAACGTGAATTCAGCCGTTTGAGCCGGATCCAGAACCCGTAATCGGGAAGGGGATACCCTGTGGTCGATATCGTCATCACAAACACCGGCGCTGTGGCGCCAGCCGACGGGAAAGCGTCGGTTTCCATCCACAAGAGGCCACCGGCCAAGGAGCGCCGAAGAAACCGGAGAGATCGCCGGAAAAGCGCCAGAGAGGGGATTTTCGTCTCTCTGTCCATGAAAAAGGACCGCCGGTCGCGACCGGATCGGCGAGCCAAGTAGAGCCGTGTCTCTCGTCTTCGTTGAAAGCGGGGCCGGCGGAAACCATTTCGCCTCATGGCCCGGCCCTGTGTCCCGTTTCGCCCCTCGTCCGGTTCTTGCTTTTTTTCTCCCTGGATCAGAAAATCGTTGATTCCCGGCCCGTTTTGGGAATGCAGACTTGATTTTTGCCTCGTTTTTAGCTTAGATTACCGCCCAAAGAGAATGTGCGCGGGAAGGGGTTGCGTGTTCATTTAATGTGGAGACAGGAGAGGAAAATGAAGATTCTAGTCGGATATGACGGATCTGCCGTGGCCAAGGAAGCCCTGAAGCTGGCTGTGGAACACGTCAAGGTGTTTGGCGGCAAAATCTATGTGGTCTCTTCCATGATGGGAGGCCCTGAGGTGCCCCGCAAGGACTTTGAGCGGGCCGAACAGGAGTTGAGGCGGGCCGAGACCACCCTGCTGGAAGACAATTTGTCCTGTGAGACCCATTTTCTGGTTCGAGGCCGCAGCCCCGGAGAAGATATCGTGCTTTTCGCCGAAGAAAACCAGGTCGACGAGATCATCATCGGCGTCAGGAGGCGCTCGCGGGTGGGAAAGCTGCTTTTTGGCTCAAATGCCCAATACATCATTCTCCAGGCCCCCTGCCCGGTGGTATCGGTCCGGTGACCGAGGCCTGGATGAACCAGGTGGCCAGGCTTGAAAATCCCATTCAGACCTATGCCTGGGGCTCCCATACGGCCATCGCGAAACTTCTGGGCGACGAAAACCCCTCGAAAACACCGCAGGCGGAGCTGTGGATGGGAGCCCATCCCAAGGCTCCATCCATGGTGGTCATGAATGGCATGCGGCGTTCACTGTCCGAGGTCATCGCCGAGGATCCGGTCGGCATGCTCGGAGAATCGGCGGCGCGCCGCTTTGACAGCCAGATGCCTTATCTGTTCAAGGTGCTGGCGGCGGCCAAGCCGCTGTCGATTCAGGCCCATCCCAGCCTGGCCCAGGCCCGGCAGGGATTTGCCCGGGAAAACCGGGAAGCAATCCCCCTGGCGGCGGCCCGCCGAAACTACCGCGACGCCAATCACAAACCCGAGTGCCTCTGCGCCC
>JBJKSK010000008.1:0-8259 GCA_046704125.1 Desulfobacterales bacterium
TTCACTGTTCGAAATGCATAGGCCAGCTCTATCTCCTTGGGATCGAATCCGGCCTGAGCCACCAACCAGGGCATGCTCAAGTCCGAGTCGACCATCACATCGATGCGTCCGGCCATCAGTTGCCGAACGTTGAGACTGCTGTTGCCGGCGCTCACTAGGTTTCCAAATCCCTGGTTGAGCAAAAACTGCCCCTTGGCATCCTCTCTATAGATTCCGATGCGGGAGACTTTCCTGGCATCATCCAGGCTGCGAATGATCAACGGGGATCCTTTTTTGGCGTAAAAACCCCATCTTTGTTGGTAAATGGGCCCCACCCATCGGTAAAGCGTGTCGCGCGACGGCAAGCGGGCGGCGGGAAACACGGCCGTGTTGGGTCGGTTCAATGCGACCGGATAGCGCCGGACCCGGGGCACGACCGTGATGGTGCCGGGTTGATTGAGCCGGCGAAGAATTTCACGGACCAGGTCCACCGCCATGCCAGCCGGTTTGCCGTTTTTCAGGTAGCTGGCCGGCGGGGAAATTTCCGTGTAAAGTTCAAGGGACACGCATGATGCCTTTGGCTCCGGCGGTGTGTCCCGGGGAAGGGCATCTTTGGAGATCCACGGCAGGCTCAGCCGGCGAAAGCTGCCGTCCTTTTTCATGGCATCCAGAGTCCGCTGCCAAAGCGACACGATAGCTTCGGGTATCTGTCGGGACATGGCAACATACAGGCTGTGGGTTCCCATCGAAAACGCCATCTCCAACCGCGCGGGATCGACGCCGGCTTTGCGGGCGATTTGCGGCATTCCCAGGTTGTCATAGAGCCACAGATCCACGCGGCCGGCCATGAGTTTTTTTAAAGAGGCCTCCGGTGCCGATGCGATATCGAGATTGGAAAAACCGAGCGATCTTAGCTCCTGTTGCCTGGCATCGTTTCGGTAGGTGCCGATGGCGTGGACCCTTCGGGCGTCTTCGATCGAGGTGACCCTGACATTGGCCCCCTTGCGGGCATAAAAACCCCAATGCAGGGTGCACAGCGGACCGACCCAGTGAAACATCGCTTCCCGTTCGGGGGTTCGGGTCGTGGAATACAAAACGACATTGGGGTGGGTAAGCGCCAGTTCGTAGGCCCTGGCCCAGGGCAGCACCTCGATGTGATCCGGAAGGTTGAGCCGGCGGAGTATCTCGCGTACGACGGCGGTGGAGGAACCTCGCAGATGGCCGTTTTCGGAAAAATTAACCGGAGGACTTTCTTCCGTGACGATTTTGAGGGGCTGTGCTAAAAGGGCTCCGGCAATCAGCACCACGGCCGACACCAACACAGTGATTCGAAAGGCTTTCACTGCACCCTCCCTAGTTCCCGGGTCTTTAACGATTGATGCCCGCTGTTGTTTGCTTCGGATGGAAACCGGCCAATTGGCGAGTTTGACACACGCATGACGCTGTGGTGACGTTTTTCCTTTGACACGGAAAGCGGACTACTGCTTACTTACTATAAAAACCCGGGGATATCCAAGATGAAAAATGTTATCGATAACCGGGTGCCCACCCGAAAAGGAGAAAAAAGATGACCGAATCCAAAGCGCCTGATGAACAGCTTCCACGATTCCTGCACTGTTCGTCGCTGCAGGACCCTCAGGAGCGGGAGTACGTGCTGCATACCCAGAGGCCGCGGTTTCTGGCTGTTTTGGTGGAAGAAGAGGAAAAGGAGACCGATGCGCTGGAGATCGTGAACTGGTTCGACGATGCCCCGGCTGATGATTTCACCCTGGCCCGTCTGCAAAAGGCCGTATCTGACTGGTTTACCGTCGAAGTCGAAAAAGAGGCGGACCTGTTTCTGGAAGACGAGGATGTTTGAAGGACGTTCTCATGGCCCTTGAACCCGATGATCTCCAGCAGCTCAGCCATGCCAAACAGCTGCTGGAAAGCCCGGGACTGGCCATCAAATTGGCTAACCTGGTGGGCCGGCCCCTGGAGTTGGGGATGGCCCATCTGCCCGTACGATGGTCGCAGGCGGTTTCCAGGGCCACGGCAGCGGCTCTGGAAACCGCTCTTGACATGGTGCTTTCCACCTTGGGGGATACCGGTAGATCCCAGGCGTCTAACTGGACCCACAAGCTGTTGGCGACAGCTTCCGGGGCCGTGGGAGGCGCTTTTGGAATTTCGGCCCTGATCGTGGAACTGCCCGTATCCACGGCAATCATGCTACGTTCCATCATCGATATCGCCCGAAGTGAAGGGGAGGCCATTCGTGGCATTGAAAGCCGGTTGGAATGCCTCAATGTGTTTGCCCTCGGGGGGCGCTCGGGCTCTGAAAGCGCGGCGGAAACCGGATATTTCGCCGTTCGTCTGGCTCTGTCCAGGGCGGTGGCGGAGGCGGCCGAGTTCATCGCTCAGCGCGGGGTGGTCGCTGAGGGCGCTCCGGCCCTGGTACGGTTGATGACCGCTATTGGCGCGCGATTCGAGATGGTGGTCACGGAAAAAACCGCCGCCTCAGCGGTACCGATCATTGGTGCGCTGGGCGGCGGGTTGCTAAATGCCGTGTTTATCAGTCATTTCCAGGATACGGCACGAGGCCATTTCATCATACGCCGCATGGAACGATTCCATGGCTGTGATGCGGTTCGGGAGGTGTGGGATCGGCTGTAAGGAAACATGGCTCGCCGATTGCCACTGAGAAAACCCTCAGAATCGGCCAAATGCGCTTATTTAGCCTTGCCAAGGCCTATTGCGGTTATCTCCACCGGTGTGGCCGATGCCAGTAGCCGTCGTGCCAGACCCAGTGACCTCCAAACCAGAACCACAGGCCCGGCACCCAGTAGTAGCCTGGCCCCGGAGCCACGACTACGGTTTGGGGCAAAGGTGCCGGTGGCTGGCTGGTAGGCGCCGCCACTTCTGCGGAAGGTACCATGGTCGGCGTGTTGATCATGAAGTCAATGAGCTTTTCACTGGCCCCGAAGTTTTTCAGATCGATAATTTGCGCGGTGCTCAAGTGATAAACCGTCCGGGAGTTCCGGATTTGGCTGATGATAATATCATCACTGATCCCGGCTCTTACCAGCGCCTTGACATCGGCTACCGTCAGGGGCCGGTTTAGTTGCACCCGTTGCATGGTCTGCGGGGATTGCGCCGCCAACTGTTCCTGTTGGGCCTGATCCATACCGTGGCCGATAAGACCGCCGGCGACAGCGCCCAATGCCCCGCCAACAAGCGCACCGGTACCTGAGTGCCGGGCGGTGCTGCCGATGATCGCACCTGTGGCCGCTCCGGCCAGCGCCCCAGAGGCCGTGTAGTCCGGCCTTCCCTGGGGCGTATAGCAGCCCGCCATTGATACCCCGGCTACCGTGATCCACAACAATAAACCGTAGCGTTTCATGGCATTTTTTCTCCTTTTAACTTTCTTTTAGGCGATCTCGCACCGGCGCATCATGCGGATCTGAAACCATACGCTTTGCCGCAAACCGTAAATTGCCGAAGCAGTCCGGCAGGTGGAAATTAAGCCCGCTTACCGGCGCCCATGCTGCCCAGTGCGGATGTGAGGTCTCATCTCCGCATTTAAAAAAATTGCCCCGCCATACGTTTTCCTCTGCTGTTGCCACCTCCCCAGCATATCGCTCCAGCAGGGCAAAAGGAATGAAAAATTCAAGGTGCCAAAGAATGTGGTCCTTAATTTCAGGGTCCACTACCGGGGGCAAGGACGCAAAACGGAAAACCTGCCGGCAATCGTCCATGGATAGGCGGGTAAAATCTCGAAACCCGCCGGCAACACGGTTCCAGTCCCGTATATAGCTGGCCAGCATGGCTCCGCCACAGTTGAACTCGAAATTGAAATAACTCTCTCCGCGAGCTGGCTGTACAAAAAACTCCACGCAACTGTCTTTGTACACCTCGGCCTGAAATCCTTTCCGAACGCAGCGAACAAAGCGGTCCTCAACCTGAAACAGTCCATAAAGCCCCTCCGGGGAATGAACTGTTTTGACCCGGGTCCGGGGTCGATGGTCGCTGCCTTCGGGCCGAAAGGACGACACTTCGGCATACGGTATATCCCGCCATGCAGGTCCGTCCCAAAGGCCCTTGAATTCTGGCCGGAGGACGGCCGGAAGAACCGTGTAGTCATCGATTGCCGTGTTCTTGTTCATGGATGTTTCAGTGCCTCAATCCCGCCTTAGGCGCTATTCTTTGGACTACAAAACATAATTCACAGATGAATGTTTTGCAAAGTGTACCGAGACACGCTGCGAAAAAGTCATTGACTGCTATACCAAAAAATCGTCAGGAGAAGAGCAGCCGAAACGGTCACAAGCAAGGTAATGAAACAGGCAATGTCGGAAAACCATTGAGATTTCTTTTTCATGAATGCTCCTTTCCGATATCAGGGCCAGGGCAGCGGACATAGCTCGCCGGCCAATCGATTTCTATAGCCTCAAACGAATGCCTTTGGCGACCGTAGCGGCGCCACTGGCGTCAAATCGCTGGATAAAGCCTTTCCCGGATCGCTGTGATCCGGTTAGACAAACACTTGCTTGGGTTGACCGTTTTAAAGTCTTCGGAATCGCCGGTGCATCGCCCCCTGTTGTCGGCACGATATATACCTATTGATTGTGGAGAAAGTATGATCAATTCATGGAAAAATTGTGGAGATTGGCCACTTGCAGACGCTTTCGGCTATGGTGTATTTCGTGAACGACCCATATTGCGGTCTCTTTTTTGAGGCCATCGATTACAAGACACAGGCCGGGCACCCATCCGGTTTCGGCCGAACCCAGGGGCGCCATGGAGGCAAACAGGTGCGGATAAAGCTTTCCTACAAGATGTTTGGGGCGTTGCTGCTGACCTCCTTTGTGGTCGTGGCCCTGCTGACCGGAATCATGCGCTTTTATGTGTTCCGAAACTTCACCTCCTACGTCACCCATGTGGAGTTGGAAAAGCTCGGCGCGGCGGTTACCGCGCTGGCCAACGAATACCGTCGTCAGGGGGGCTGGACGGCCCTGAGCGGCAGTCCCCGGCGTTTCGGAAAACTTCTGGAGCGGATTCAAGGCGACTTGAGTTCCGAAGAAACCGGGGAGCCTCGAGTTCCCAAAACCGATTTAACGGATATGCCGCCGCCAAATTTCCATGGCTTTATAGCCTCTCCCGAAGCCCATGGGCCGCCATATTGGCCGCGCTGGAGGCTGCCCAGACGCGTTTTGAGACGATTGAGCCTCTATGATGCCCAGCAGCGGCTTGTTGTCGGAAGGCCCCGGAAACGCGAGGATAGTTTCTTTCGGAAAATCACCGTGGATGGCCGGACCGTAGGCTGGCTGGCCCTGGAAAAACCCAAGCGGTCATCCAACCGTTTGGCCGAAGCTTTTTTCAGGGAACAATCCAAGATTTTCATGTTTTCCGGTGGAGGCATTCTGCTGCTGGCCGCGCTGGTATCGCTGTTTCTTTCCCGCCATCTGCTGGCTCCGATCCGGATACTGACCGAGGGTACCCGGGCGCTGACGGCGTTGAAGTTTTCCACCCGGATTCATGTCAAAAGCGGCGACGAATTGGGGCAGTTGGCCGAAGCCTTCAACATCATGGCCAATACCTTGGAGAAATACGAACAGAGGCAAAAACAAGGGGTTTCGGATATCAGCCACGAGCTTCGGACCCCGCTGTCGATTCTGCGGGGCGAGATCGAGGCCATGCAAGACGGTATCCGAAAGTCCAGCCCCGAAGCACTCGATTCACTTCACGCAGAAGTGCTTCACATCGGAAAGATCGTCGAGGATCTGCATCAACTGGCCATGGCCGACGCCGGAGCCCTCAACGTTTGCCGCAACCCCGTGGATCCCCTTCAGGTCTTAAGCGACACAGTGGCCCAATTTCGTCCCCGGCTGCAGCGAGCCGGCATTGCTGTGGAGATCTTCCCGACGGCGCCCCAGGAAGTGACAGTGGCGGGAGATGAGCATCGTCTGGCTCAACTGTATTCCAATCTGTTGGAAAATACGCTACGCTACGTCCAGACTCCGGGTATCTTGACCATCTGGAGTCAGCGCCGTGCCGATGGGCTGTGGATCGGTTTCGACGACTCGGGGCCGGGAGTGCCCACCGAGGCCCTGGGCCGGTTGTTTGACCGGCTCTACCGGGTGGATGCCGCTCGGACCCGAAACATGGGGGGCAGCGGGCTGGGGCTGGCCATCTGTCAGTCCATCGTGAAGGCCCACGGGGGCTCAATCACCGCTGAACATGCGGTTTCCGGCGGCCTGGGGATCCGGATCCGTCTCCCGCTGAGGCCGGATCAATAAACAAGGAAATGTTTCTCGCAAAGCCGCCGAGCAAGCGCAAAGGGCTTTTGGTTTCTCGCAGAGGCGCCGAGTTCGAGGAGAAAAAGAAGACGGTGCTGAATCAGCCATCTGCTGGTTTCAGAATTTTATTTATCCTGTGCCTTCCTGCCAATGAACAAGGGGAGCCATGAGTGAGCCAAGCATTCTCATTGTCGAAGACGAGCGCAAAATCGTGGGCCTGTTGCGTGACTATCTGCAAAAAGCCGGTTTTCGGGTATCGGTGCTTGACCGGGGCGACCAGGTGGTGGCCCAGGTCCGGCAAGGTTTGCCGGACCTGATTCTTTTGGACATCATGCTTCCGGGCATGGATGGCATGGCGGTTTGCCGGGAGCTGCGCAAATTTTCCAATGTTCCGGTGATCATGCTCACCGCTCGTGTCGAGGAACTGGACCGGCTGCTGGGCCTCGAGCTTGGCGCCGATGATTACATCTGCAAGCCCTTCAGCCCCCGGGAGGTGGTGGCCCGCGTGCGGGCCGTGCTGCGGCGGGTCAACCCGCCGCCTGTCGAGGACCGGATCGCCGCCGGTCCGTTTGCCATGGAGGCCTCTACCCGGCAGGTGACCGTCGATGGTATTGCTTTGGATCTGACCCCCAGTGAGTTTGGTCTCATGCGGGTCTTTATGGCCCAGCCGGACCGGGTCTTTTCCCGGAGCGAACTGCTCAGCCGGGTGCAGGGTTACGATTTTGAGGGATATGAGCGCACCATCGACACCCACGTCAAGAACCTGCGGAAAAAAATTGCGCAGATCTTTCCCGACCGGGAGATCATTCAGACCGTCTACGGAATTGGCTACCGGTTTATCGCCCAACCCTTGCGGTGAAATGGCGGAAACCGCCGATAACCTTTTTTCACAACCGCGATAGCTGGGCTTTGAACCTTTTATAATGGGCTGCCTTCGAGAATTGTTTCCATGACCTCGTAATGATCGAAGGGGGGCATGATGCAGGCCCCGGCGAAGCGCTTTCTGGCCACACCGAGCATTTCCCGGGCTTTGGACAGGCCTTCGGCGACGGAATCCGGCGCTTTGTGCATCCGGTCTCTCACCTGCGCCGGCACGGCGATACCGGCTACCTTCGTATGAAGAAACTCCGCGTGCCGCGGGGTTCGAAGCGGCAGGATGCCCAGGATGACGGGAATGTCGATATGGTTTAGGGCCTTGGCCAGCGCGTCGGCGCTTTTCTCGTCGTAAACCGGCTGGGTGACGGCAAACTGGGCCCCGGCGGCGACCTTTCGCTCCAGGTGGGCCACTGCCCTGTCCAACCCGTTGGCCTCCGGGTGGGGATCGAATACGACACCGGTAACCAGTCCCGCCTCCCGGGCCATTCCGACCAGCGCCAGGACATCCATGTCCCGGACCGTGGTGGTGCTGGCGCGATCACCCAGGGCCACGAAGTCCCCGGTGGCCGCGATCACCGTTTCAATTCCCAAGGCCTTTGCCCCCCACAGTTCTCCTTGAAGACTGAGCCGGTTGTGATCCCGGGTGGTGCAGTGGAGAATCGCCGGTTTTCCGGTTTTCTTCTGGGCCAGAGCGCAGATGGCCATGGCGCTCATCCTGGGTTTGGCCACCGGGTTGGTCGCCACACTGAAGCCGTCAAAGGGCAATCCCGCTAAAGACACCAGGGAGCGGATCACCGGCTGGGGATCGGGGCCTGCGGGCGGAACCACTTCGATGGTGATGACAAATCGGCCTTGGCTCAGGCCGCTGTTGATGAGCGACAAGGTCGGGTGCGGATGCGATGTTTCCATGAGTCGGCAAAACCCTTCAAGAAAATAAAACGGGACCTTATTCGAGAATCAATCCCGACAGGTTGTCTACCACCACCGGTGTTTGAAACCACAGAAGCGTTGGTTCGGTGCCATATTTTTCCTTTACAAATTTTTTCCATTCACCGGTATAGAGGTTTTGGGCATCTTCCCGGGACTGCCACAGGTACACCCCGCCGGCAGTGGAGCCATCCTCAGAAAGCAG
>JBJKSK010000009.1:0-6572 GCA_046704125.1 Desulfobacterales bacterium
GAGTAGGTCCGGCCCATGTCATAGGAACCGTCAAACCAGCCGATCAGGTAAAAATCCAGCTTTCCTTGAGCCACTTCGGGAAAGAAGATGGACTTGGGTTTGACGTCGAGCTTGACCCGGATGCCCACCTTGGCCAGATACTTGGCCACGGCCTCGGCGATATTGGCGTCGTTGACATACCGATCGTTGGGGCCGCTCAAGGTGATATCAAATCCGTGTGCATACCCGGCTTCCTTCAACAGCTTCTTGGCCATTTGGGGATCGTAGGGCAACCGTTTGATCGTCGGGTTGTAGCCGATCGTGGGCGGATCGGGAATCTGGGAGGCCGGGGTGGCATGGCCGCGCATGATCGTTTTGATGATCTCGTTTTCATTGATGGCCATATACATGGCGGTGCGCACCCGTATATCGGCCGTTGGGGTGCCGGGCTTGTTGCCGATGGCCAGAAAGATACTGCGGCGAGAGGGGCGGGTGATGACTTGAATACTCTTGTCCTTGATCGCATTGTTGTACATCTCCACCGGAACCTTGGTCACGATATTGGCCTCGCCCGAAACCAGGGCGGCATACCGGGTAGAAGGTTCGGTGATGGGCCGTATCTCGACTTTTTTCACGGCCGGAGCCCCTCCCCAGTAATGTTCGTTGGCCTCCATCTTTAAATAGGAGCCCTTGACCCATTCGGTGAGCTTGTAGGCGCCGGTGCCGATGGGGCGAATGCCCACATCCCCTTCATCCCGATTTTCCGTGGATTGCTTGTCCATGATGAAAACCTGGTGCAAGTTATTGAGAAACCATGGAATATTGGTTTTTGTCTTGATGATCACGGTGTAGGGACCGGGAGTTTCGATGGAGGCGATTGAATTGCCCTCATTGACAAATTCGGAAACCTGAGGGTTTTTCATCCGGTCGAAGGTAAACTTGACGTCTGCGGAAGTAAAGGCATCGCCGTTGCTAAACTTCACGCCCTTTCTCAGGTAAAACTTCCAGGTGAGCGCATCGGGATGTTCCCAGCGCACCGCCAAAGCCGGGGTCAGTTTGCCTTCCGGACCGACTCGCTGAAGCAGTCCATCGAAAAAGTTGGCCATTACGGACAAATTGGAGTCGGCATCCGAGCCCATGCGGTCCATCGTCCGGGGCGGGGATGCCACGGCGATCACCAGGGTGTCCGACTTGGCCATCCCCGTGCCGGGAAGCCCCAGCAGGACCGCGGCGCAAAGGACAATCGTAAACATCAACAAGGTCTTTTTCATCGTTTTTTTCCTCCTCTTGGGTTCACATGGGTTGCTTCCGCCTCATCGGATCACGCCCGGACGCAAAAGGCGTAAGGAGCAGAAAATACCCTAAACGATCTCTGCATCCCCTTGATCCTAAGCCTTTATCCGTAGAGATGGCAGGCCACCTTGCGGCCGGGGTCGCACTCCTTGAATTCAGGCTCCATATGGTCGCATTCGTCCATCCGGCGCGGGCACCGGGGGTGAAACCGGCAACCGGTCGGCGGGTTGATGGGACTTGGCACATCTCCTTTGAGAACAATCCGGCGGCGTTTCCGTTCCGGATCCGGAACAGGAACCGCCGACAGCAGGGCCTGGGTGTACGGGTGTTTCGGATCGGTGTAAAGGTCTGCGTACGCACCGCTTTCCACCACCTTTCCCAGATACATCACCACGATCTTGTCGCAGATATGCTCAACGACGGCCAGATCGTGGGCGATGATGATATAAGACAGTTCAAAATCCTTTTGCAGATCCATCAGCAGGTTGATAATCTGGGCCTGGATGGACACATCCAGAGCCGACACCGGTTCGTCTCCGATAATCACCCGGGGATCCAATGTCAGTGCCCGGGCGATGCCGATGCGCTGACGCTGCCCGCCGGAAAACTCGTGGACGTATCGTCCGGCCGCATCGGCGGACAACCCGACGCGTTCCAGCAAAAAAGAAACGCGGGCCTCGCGCTGGGAGCCGGTATAAAGTCCGTGGACATCCATGGGGTCGGACAGGATCTGACGAACTGTCATCCGGGGATTCAACGACGAGTAGGGGTCCTGGAAGATGACCTGGAGCTCCTTTCGCAGCTCCCGCATCCGGGCCTTGCCCACCTGGCTTAAATCCTCGCCGTTGTAAGTCACCCGACCGGAGCTGGGTTCGATGAGCCGAAGAATGGCCAGCCCGGCCGTGGTCTTGCCGCAGCCGCTTTCCCCAACGATTCCAAGCGTCTCTCCCGGCGTTAAGGTCAGCGACACCCCATCGACGGCATACACGTAACCCACGGTCCGGGAAAGCACCCCGCGGCGAATGGGAAAGTGGACCTTGAGATCCTCGACATCAAGCAGCGTTTCCAAATCCGATGGTTTTCCTTTCTAACTTCGGCCATCAAAAAACCCGCACTCCGCAAAAACAACTTTGGCCCGGTGTTCAAAGCCAAAGTCCTTTACCCGTATAACCAGCAGCGCACCCGGTGATCCTTCCCGATCTCGATGAGTTCAGGGGTCTTTTCCCGGCAAACCGCCATGGCAGAACTGCACCGGGGGCAAAAAGAGCAGCCCACCGGCAGTTTGTAGAGGCTTGGCACCATGCCCGAGATCTCCTGGAGCCGGCGGTGCCCGCCCCGGGATCGCTCCCCGAGTTTGGGAATCGATCGCAGCAGCCCCCGGGTATAGGGATGTTTGGGGTTCTGGAAAATCGGGGCCACGGGAGCCTGCTCGACCACCTTGCCCGCATACATTACCACCACCCGGCTGGCGATTTCGGCAATCACTCCCAGATCGTGGGTAATCATCATGATGGCCGTGTCATAGTCTTGTCGAAGCTGAAGCATCAAGTCCAAGATCTGGGCCTGCACCGTGACATCTAGGGCCGTTGTAGGCTCGTCGGCGATGAGAATCTCCGGGTTGCAGGAAAGCGCCATAGCGATCATGGCCCGCTGGCGCATACCGCCGGAAAGCTGATGGGGATATTCGCCGGCCCGTTTTTCGGCAGCAGGAATCTGAACGCGCTGCAACATTTCCACGGCGTGGTTGAAGCTGTCGCGGCGGCCCATTTTCATGTGCAGGGAAAACATCTCGGCGATCTGATCGCCGATGGTAAACACGGGATTGAGCGAGGTCATCGGTTCCTGGAAAATCATGGAGATGCGGTTGCCGCGAATCGCCCGGACATCTTCCATGGGAATCTGCACCAGGTCGATGCCGTCGAAAAGAATCCGGCCACCAGCGATTTTCCCCGGAGGTTCCGGAATCAATCGCATGATGGATTGGGCGGTCACCGACTTGCCGCATCCGGATTCTCCGACCACGCCAAGCACCTCGCCGCCGTCGAGAAAAAAGGAAACAACGTCCACGGCCCTGGCGGCCCCATCGTAAGTATAGAAATAGGTTTTGAGTCCTTCTACATCCAGAAGATGGGGGTGAGCTGTCATCTATGCACCGATTTTCCGTTCACCGACCCTGGTCAAAAAGGCATCGAGGCGCTCATACAACCCCTGGAGGCTGTCAAGGTTGATGTGCTCGTCCAGGGCGTGGGCGCTCATTTCCCCGTAGGCGCCCCAAACGATACCGGGAATCCCGTGAGCCGACAGGTATCTCGCGTCGCTGGCCCCGTGCTCGAAACCGGTAGCCGCCCCTTGGACCACTTCCAGCAGCAGATCCAGATAGGCGGACGCACCTCCGTCAAAAACCGGCTCACGCTCCTGTACCTGCACTTCGGAGGAGACGGTTTTGCCAATGGCTTGGATGAGTGCATCCACATCGTCGTTTTCCGTGTAGCGGATGTCAAAGACCCCTTCGGCCCTGTCCGGGACCTGGTTGACGGCCTTTCCGGCGGCCACGATGCCAAAGTTTACCGTCCGGTGCCAGTGATCGGATCGGGACTCGGCAAAAAGGGTCTTGAGGCCATGATAGTCGGCAATCAGGTTATCGATGGCGTTTTCCCCCAGCCAGGGCCGGGCGCCGTGAGCCGCCCTTCCGCGGGCGACCAGCCGGATGCGCAAAATCCCCTTTTCCAGGGTGACGATCTTGTCCGGACGCCCGCCGTCTAGGGCAATACAAAAGTCGCAGCCGATTTTTTCCAGAGCTTTCTTGGCCCCGTGGACGCCTCCGATCTCCTCATCGCCGGTGATCAGAATTCCAAAAGGCAAGGCGCTCTGGGTCTTTGCCTCCCGGCGCAGACGCTCCAGATAACGCTTGACAAGCACCATGGACAAGGCCGCGGCATACTTGTCGTCGACAGAGCCCCGGCCGAAGAGCTTGCCGTCTTTTTCCACGGGATCAAACAGCTCATCGGGGCCATCGACCACATCGATATGGCTCATCAGCAGCACCGGCGCCCTGCCCTTTTCTGGAAGCACGGCAACGGAAGGCACCCCTTGATGGTCGAAGCGCTCAAAGACAATGCCGTTTCTTTTCAGGTAGGTCTCAATAAAATCCGCACATTGCCCGATGGCGTCGGGGTTGGCGGAAACCGTCTTGAAACGGATCAGATCTTTGGTCAATTCGACGATCTCTTTCATGGCTGAAGCGGACTCCTTTCCTTGACGCCTGCCACTTGCCCGCCACATGGTTTTCATCCCCGGGCATATCGGCAGTATGGTTCAAAAATCAAGCGCAGCGCATGCGCCGCCGTTTTTAACCAATCGGTAACTTTTCGGCAACCTTGAGGTTAGACCGGTAGGTTATATTTCAACTGTCTCTCGGAAAACGAGACCACGCACTGACCGACTGGAGAATACCGATGGCACCCCTTTTGAACGCAACTGACCTGATGCTGCATCCACTCGTTTTCCGGGAGACTCCCCCAAAATGCCGACTGGCGATATGGGTTGAAACTTTCTACGATATCACAGGCAGCCGCGTCAATGATTTCCTTCGGTTTCTTACAGACACCGCCAACCCCGGATATACCAGGCCGGGTGGCGCCGTAAAAATGGGTATAAACACGCATGAGCAGTACCTGCCCCACATGAAGCACCCTTGACCTCCTCCTTGTCCACCCACCCCCAATCCCAAACCGGGTGCTTCAGGGGCAGTCTTTCCCTCCCATCCCCGGTTCCGCCCCTTGAAGGCGGAACCGGGGAAAGGGGCCTAACCAAACGCTAGCCCCTCCATCATTTTGTTGGGAAGATCCTTGTCACGGGCAACCGATACATGGTATCGATCCGATCGAAACACGATACAGGCTCTGTGCGAGTTCCATGCCTTTGCGAAAACCCCGCTTTGACTGGTTAGGCGATTCCATGACGACACCCGATTCCGGAGATATGAAGGGCTCTGAAGATTTTCAACAGCAACTTGAATCCGGGCGAATCCGCATCGATTCAGTTGATCAACAAATTGTCGCGCTTTTGGCCCAGAGGCAAAAAGAAGTCGATCAGATCCTGGAAATTAAGAAGCGCCACCACCTTCCTGTCTTTCATCCGGCCCGGGAAGAAAACCTCATTTCCAAAAGGCGCCAGCAAGGCAAAGCCGCCGGCCTGGACCCCAATTTTCTCGAAGAACTGTTTCGCTGCATCATGCGCCAATCCCGCCGGGAGCAGACCCAGCGCATGGTACAGCAAGGGATCCGGCCCGGGGCCACCGTACTGGTCGTCGGGGGTCGAGGCGAGATGGGACGATATTTTTGCCGGCTGTTTGCCGGCGCGGGTTACCGCGTCCGGGTATTGGACCGAAGCGACTGGGACCAGGTCAAAGATCTGTGCCGCGGCGCAGATCTTGTGGTACTTAGCGTCCCCATCGATGTCACCGGCGCCGTGGCCCGGAAAATCGCGACGCATCTTGGTCCGCAGTGCATCCTGGCCGACATCACCAGCCTCAAGGCCCTTCCCATGAAAGCCATGCTCGACGCCCACGACGGGCCGGTGATAGGCCTGCACCCCTTGTTTGGACCAACCACTTCGTCTTTGGACAAACAAATCGTGGTGGTCACCCCAGGGCGTCTGGATGCCGCCTGCCAATGGCTCGTGGACCAGTTTGCCGCCTGGGGAGCCATCATCCTTACGGCCAGCCCCGAGGAGCACGACGAAATGATGGGCATCGTACAGACCCTGCGTCATTTCGCCACCTTTTGCTTCGGCCAGTTTCTTTACCGGCGCAGCGTGGATTTAAACCGCACCCTGGAATTTTCAAGCCCCATCTACCGGTTGGAAATGGGCATGGTGGGCCGGCTTTTCGCTCAGGATCCGGCCCTGTATGCCGAAATCATCTTCGCCTCTTCGCAGCGCCGTCAATTGCTCAAGGATTTTGTGGCCTCGGTCACGAAAAACCTTGCCATGGTGGAGGCCAGCGACAAAGCGGCCTTTATCGATGAGTTTGAAAACGTCGCCGCGTGGTTTGGTCCCTTCGGGGAGCAGGCCATCCGGGAAAGCAGCTTTCTAATCGACAAGCTCATCGAACGGTTTTAAACCTCACCGGGCTTTACCCCCCTGACTGACGATGCTCAAGGGAAGGTCCGCTTCGCTTCCCCGCTTGAAAAAAACAGCGCCTAGGCCACCTCGGCAAACCGCTTTACGATGCGCGGATAGGCCGCCATGGCCTCCAGCCACGGCTGAGGGATCGCTTCGGTGCCAAGATAGGCGCCCAG
>JBJKSK010000010.1:0-4060 GCA_046704125.1 Desulfobacterales bacterium
ATGGACGTTGGCGGGCTCTGATGATGGGCCGACACCGTATCCGTGCCTACTTTTTGCACCACGATGCCGGCGGCCGCATTGGCCAGTTGAGCGGCCTGGGAAAAGCCGGCTCCGCTGCAAAGCCCCAGGGCCAAGACCGCCAGGGCCGTGTCGCCGGCACCCGACACGTCAAAGACCTGCCGGGCCTGGGCGTGGATGCGCACCGCAGCGGCGCCGGGTTCAAAGAGCAGCATACCGTCTTTTCCGCAGGTGATCAGCAGACGCTTGATGTCGACGCGGTTGAGCAGCATCTCACCGGCTTTCAACACGTCTGTCTCGGTAACGCCTTCCAGTCCGCAGGCCAGCGCCGCCTCTTTCCGGTTTGGCGTTATTATCGTGGCCCCGTCGTATTTGGTGAAATCAAGCCCCTTGGGATCCACCAGGATAAATTTTTCGTGCCGGCGGGCTTCGGCGACGATATGAGCCACCAGTTCCCGGGTGATCAACCCCTTGCCGTAGTCAGATATCAGGACACCGTTGCAGGACGGTATTTTCTGGGTGATCGTCTCAGCCAACCGGCGAAAGGTCTCGGGGGAAATCTCGTTTCGGGTTTCCCGGTCGATTCGAAGCACCTGCTGGTTGGCGGCAATCACCCGGGTCTTGCGGGTCGTGGGCCGGCCCGGTTCGGTGAGCACCGCCTGGGTATCCACCCCAAGCTCTCTGAGCCGGCTTAGGAGCAGATCGCCGTCGGCGCCCGGGCCGATGACGCCTGCCACCGAAACCTTGGCGCCGAGAGCCACCAGGTTGTGGGCCACGTTGCCGGCACCTCCTAGCGTGAAACTCTCCCGGTCCACGCAGACTACCTGCACCGGGGCTTCCGGTGAGATTCGATCCACGGTGCCCCAAAGATACTCGTCGATCATCATGTCGCCGACCACCAGCAAATGACACCGGTCAAATCGGGAAATGTCTATGGTGATATCGGCTTTCAACGGTTTTTTTCGTCCGTGTGCTGCCGGACCAGGTCCAGGATGAATGCCGGAGGGCGGATTACCCGGCCTTGGGCGTTGACACAGGCATGTTTGGTAAACCCGGTGGCCAGCAGCGTTGTCTCGTCTTCATTGAAAATCCGGTAGTCAAACTTCATGCCGTGTCGAAAGGATAGATCCACGGTGGCTTCGATAATCAACAGATCGTCGTAGCGAGCCGACGCCACATACTTGCAATAGGCTTCGGCCACGGGTAGAAAGGTCCCCCGTTGCTCGATTTCCCGGTAGGACAGGCCCATGGACCGAAACAGCTCGGCACGGCCTTTCTCAAACCATCGCAGATAATTGGCGTGGTAGGCGACTCCCATGTTATCCGTGTCGCCGTAGATCACCCGGTATGTGGTGCGATTCGATTTCATCAGGATTCAAAGGCGGCCTCCAGCCGCTGGCGCAGCTGCGCATAGGTGGTGGTTACCGGAAAACGGGGAAATTCGTCGATGACGTTTTGCGGCGGTCGAAAAAAAATACCGCAGTCAGCGGCCTGGAGCATGGCCGTGTCATTGTAGGAATCCCCCATGGCCACCACGTGGTAGTTGAGGCTTTTTAAAGCCAGAACCGCATGCTTTTTCGCCTCCTTTTGCCGCAGGCAATAACCGGCAATCCGGCCGTCGGAGGCAATATCCAGGGTGTGGCAAAGCAGGGTCGGGCGTCCAAGTTTTTCCATCAGGGGTCCCGCAAACTGGGTGAAGGTATCCGATACGACGATGATCTGGGTCACGGAGCGCAGCCAGTCCAGAAAAGCCACGGCTCCGGGAAGCGGTTCCATGGTAGCGACGACCTTTTGGATATCGGTGATTTTCAAGCCATGGGCATCGAGAATGGCCAGGCGGTGTTTCATCAGCTCGTCGTAGTCGGAGATGTCCCGGGTGGTCAGCCGCAGTTCTTCAACCCCGGTTCGTTCCGCGACGTTGATCCAGATTTCGGGTACAAATACCCCTTCCAGGTCGGAACAGACGATATCCATGCTACCTCGCACCAAAGAGTTTATTGACCGTTCGGCTTTAGGCTGTCAGAAGTTGCCCTGGCCCCTCCCATGAGGGCCCGGGAGCCCCTTCGACGCCACTTGATTTCAATTGCTGCTATAGAATGAAACGGCTTTTTCTCTGCGGGCTCAGCGTCTGAGAGAAAAACCCGAAAGTTGCTAATCCTGCCCGTTTTTGTCCTCGATGCGAATAAGCACCGGCTGGTCGCTGACCACATCGAGTCGGGACAATTCGTTCATTGCCCGCTGCACGCCGGCTTCCCGGGCACGGTGGGTCATCATGACGATGGGCACCCCGCCGTTTATCTTTCGGCCCTTTTGATGAACGGACTTGATGCTGATGTCATGCCGGCCCAGAACCCCCGCGATGGTAGACAACACACCGGGCTGGTCCAGGGCGGAAAACCGAAAATAGTAAAAGGTCTCGATGTCGTCTATCGGCAGCACGGCCATGGGCCGGATTTGATTTGCCTGCCAGGCCAGCAGCGGAATGCGGCCCACAGCTCCGGTTAACAGGTTTCGGGCCAGATCCACGATGTCTGCCACCACCGAGCTGGCCGTAGGCATCATGCCCGCGCCGTACCCGTAGAGCAAAATGTCGCCCACGGCATCAGCCGACACAGAAACCGCGTTGAGATTGCCGTTGACGCCAGCCAGCATGTTGTCGCAGGGAATCATGGTGGGATGCACCCGGGCCTGGACCGTGTTGCCCATATTTTTGCTGATGGCCAACAGCTTGATCCGGTATCCGAACTGCCTGGCATAATCGATGTCCATGGGAGATATTCGAGAGATGCCCTCGATGTAGATGTCCGGCAGATTATAGGGCATCCCATAGGCCAGAGCAGAGAGAATGGCCAGTTTGTGGGCCGTGTCGTAGCCTTGCACATCCAGAGTCGGGTCGGCCTCGGCATAGCCGTTTGCCTGGGCCTGGGAAAGGGCTGTGGCAAAGGAGATGCCTTCATCGGTGATCTTGGACAGGATGTAATTGCAGGTGCCGTTTAAAATCCCGCTCATGGCTTCGATCCGGTTGCCCACCATGGATTCCCGCAGCGTCTTGATAATCGGCATGCAGCCGCCTACACTGGCTTCATAGGCCAGATCCACGCCTTTTTTATCGGCGGCGGCAAAAAGTTCGTTGCCGTGGGCGGCCAGCAGTGCCTTGTTGGCCGTGACCACCGGTTTTCCGTTTTCAATGGCCATCAGCGTCATTTCACGGGCAAAGGTATCCCCGCCGATCATCTCCACGATGATGTCGATGTCCGGGTCCTGGACTACCCGGGCCGCGTCGTCGGTCATCACGCCGGGGGCGAAACTGATCCCGCGGTCCCGGGTCGTGTCGATGTCGGCCACGTGCTTGAGGTGAATTGCCGCACCGACTCTTCGTTGGATCAGCTCCTGTTTTTCGATGAGGATCTTGGCGACACCGGTTCCCACGGTACCACAACCCAGCAGTCCCACTTTAATGGTCTTCATAAGAACTCCGTTGTTCCATGACTTTCCGAATGCCTCGAATCGCCTGGTTGGTCCTCATGGCATTTTCGATGAGGGCAAACCGGACGTATTCATCGCCATACTCTCCGAAACCCAGGCCTGGAGACACGGCCACCTGGGCTTCCCGGATGAGGAATTTGGCAAACTCCACAGAGCCCATCTTGATAAACGGTTCCGGAATTTTGGCCCAGACAAACATCGTTGCCTTGGGTTTGGGGATATCCCAGCCGGAGCGGTTTAAGCCGGCGATCAAGACGTCACGCCGCTCCTGGTAAGTCTTTCGGATAGCGTCCACCGGCTCCTGCGGGCCGTTTAGGGCGATGATGGAGGCAATCTGGATAGGCTGGAAAATGCCGTAGTCCAGGTAGCTTTTGATCCGTCTCAGCGCAAAGACCGTCTCGGCGTTTCCCACACAGAACCCGACCCGCCAGCCAGCCATACTGTAGCTTTTGGACAGGGAAAAAAATTCGACGGCGACCTCTTTGGCCCCGGGGACCTGCATGATGCTGGGCGCCTGGTAGCCATCAAAGACCAGGTCGGCGTAGGCAAAATCATG
>JBJKSK010000011.1:0-4625 GCA_046704125.1 Desulfobacterales bacterium
GGCCAAAAGAGGCGATGTCCTGACTTTCAACCGGACCCGGCTCGGGTGCCGCGCCTATGTCTGCGTGGCGGGCGGCATCGATGTGCCCCTGGCCATGGGCAGCCGATCCACTTATCTGAGAGGTTGCTTCGGCGGTTATAAGGGCCGGGCGCTTCAAAGAGGCGATGTGCTCCAATGCGGGGTGAAAGCCGGGAAACCACTGGGCGGCCTGGCTTCGGAGCTCATCCCCCGCTACGGGGACGACGCTTTGCTGCGGGTGGTGGCCGGCCCTCAGGACGACTATTTTACACCGGACGGGCTGGAGACCTTTTTTTCGGCCGCTTATGAGCTCACCGATCGCTGGGACAGGATGGGGTGCGCGCTCTCGGGACCGTTGATCGCCCACGGCAAGGGGGCCGATATCGTATCGGACGGAATCATGGCCGGCGCCATCCAGGTACCCGGAAACGGCCTGCCGATCGTGCTGCTTGCCGACAGCCAGACCGTCGGCGGCTACCCCAAGATCGCCGTGGTGACCTCTTTCGATCTGCCGCTGCTGGCCCAGCTGACCCCGGGAAGCCGGGTGCGGTTTCAGGCCATCTCTTTGGTCCAGGCCCGTGAAATTCACCTCAAACAGGAATACAAGCTCCGGAGTTGGTATGAAAAGAACCGAGACCCCGCGCTCCATCCGCCAGCTGATTAGAAACGGCAAATGGATCAAACCCACATCGGGCGCTGCCCCGGACTATGCCCAGGCCAACCTGGTGATTTTGCGGCAGCCGTATGCGTTTGACTTTCTGCTCTTCTGCCTCCGAAACCCCAAGCCCTGTCCCGTCTTGGAGGTCCTGGAGCCCGGGCGGATCGAGCCCGGGCATCTGGCGCCGGGAGCCGACGTTCGAACCGACCTGCCGCTTTACCGCCTCTGGCGAAATGGCGCGCTCCAGGAGGAAGCCACCGACATCTCCCCTTTTTTCACCCCGGACATGGTCTCCTTTTTTCTCGGCTGCAGCTTCAGTTTCGAAAACGCCATGATCGCCGCCGGCATCCCCGTCCGCAACATCGAGGAGGGGAAAAACGTGTCCATGTTCACCACCTGCAGGTCGTGCCGGCCGGCGGGTCCCTTTTCCGCTCCCCTGGTGGTGACCATGCGGCCCGTACCTCACGAGCTGGTATCCAGGGCCGTGCAGGTCACCAGCCGGTACGCCTCCGTGCACGGCGCGCCGGTTCACATCGGGGACCCCGAAATCCTGGGAATAAAGGACCTGGCCAAGCCCGATTTCGGGGATCCGGTGACGATCAAACCCGGCGAGACGCCCGTGTTTTGGGCCTGCGGGGTGACTTCCACACTGGCTGCGCTGTCGGCCAAGCCGGAGATATGCATCACGCATGCGCCGGGGCACATGTTTATCTCCGATGTCATCAATGAAACCATGGCGGTCATATAGGCCGCTGCCTGTACCGGATTTTGCCAAGGGAGGCTACCGTGAGAATCGATTTGAACAGCGATATGGGGGAAAGCTTCAGCGCCTACCGGATGGGCGAGGACGAAAAACTCATTTCCCACCTGACGTCGGCCAATATCGCCTGCGGGTATCACGCGGGCGATCCGATGGTCATGGCCAAAACCGTGGCGCTGGCCAAAAGCCACGGGGTGGCCCTGGGCGCCCATCCCAGCTACCCGGACCTTTTGGGGTTTGGGCGGCGAAACCTCGAGACCTTTCCCGGGGAAATCAGGAATTACGTGCTCTACCAGGTGGGCTCGCTGGACGCCTTCGCCAGGGCCGCGGGGCTGAAACTCCAGCACGTGAAGCTGCACGGGGCCATGTACAACTTCGCGGCCAAGGATGAGCGGGCGGCCCGGGAGACCATCGAGGCCGTCAAATCCTATGATCCAGAGCTGATCCTGGTGGCCCTGGCCGGTTCGCTTTGCGCCGAAATGGCGGCTGCCGCCGGACTGCGGGTGGCCCGGGAGGCGTTTCCGGACCGGGCCTATCTCAGCAACGGGCAGCTGGCGCCCCGGAAGATGGCCGGCGCGGTGATCCATGACCCTGCCGCGGTGAAAGAGCGGGTTTTAAAGGCCGTGCTGACCGGGAAGTTGACGAGCATCGACGGAAAAGAAATATCGCTTGAGATGGATACCCTTTGCATCCACGGGGACACGCCCGGCGCCTGGCACCTGGCTGAAGTGATCCGCAAGGCGCTGGAAGACGCGGGCGTGCGCATCGTTTCCATGGCAGCGCCCTGAATTTTTCCGGATCCGGGATCGGCCGATTCGAATTTGAGCTGCTTTTCGCCCCGGCGCGGCGAATCAATCGGCGATCCACCCGCTTTTTCGCCGGACCGCTTCGTGGCGGCAGACCCACAAGGCGCCCGGAATGGCGAGTACAAGAAGACCGGCCAACCCCAGATAAGTCGCGCTCAGGCCGAAGTGGAGGCCGGCTTCCAGCCCCAGTATGGGGCCGAGGCTGCCCCCGACGTCGCCAAAGATCTGGTACAGGCCGACCGCCCGCCCGTAGCGCTCCGGCCGGGTGATATCGCCCAGCAAAGCCAGCAGCGGCAGGTTGATGCCGTTAAACGATATGCCGGTCAGGGCCACCCCCGCCAGGGTCGTGGCGAGGTTGCGGGCCACGCCCAGCAGGATAAAGCCGGCGATCAGGCCGGCGAGGCAGGGAACCAGCGTGAGGGTGCGCATGGGGATACGGTCCAGCAGGCGGCCGATCAACAACGCCAGCACCGAGGCGCAGGCCATCATCACGGCCATGACCAGGCCGGCGGTGCCTTCGCCGGCCAATCCGAAAAGATGAAAGCCCCGCTTTTCAACCAGCAGGACCAGGGTCGCCAGCAAGACGCCCTGCACGGAAAGAAAAACCATCAGGTTGAAACCCCAGGCGGCGGCCAGAAAGGGAAACTCGGGCGCGCGCACCAGCTCCCGAAACGTCGGCTTCATCGCGGATTCCGGGCTCGAGGATGCCGATCCGGCTCTGGTTTTCGCGCCGGGGACAAAGCAAAGGGCGATGATCGCCCCGATGGCGGTTAACCCCGCTCCGGTGAGAAAGGCGGCCCCGCTGGAAATCCAGTCGGCGATGAGTCCGCCCATGACCAGCCCGCCGGGCATGCCCATGCTCATGGCGACGCGGACGCTGGCCGCATACCGGCCGCGGTCGCCCACCTCGGAATACGCCAGCACCGTGGCCTGAGCGCCCACGATAAGCAGCGCCGAGCCGACGCCAAAGTCGGCCCGGCCGGCCAGAAACCACCAGGCCGCATGGCCGAACAAAAGGGCGGCCTCGTAGGCGAGGATACCGACGCATTCGACGAGCAGACCGACGCTCAAGGGGGTTTTGCCGCCCAGCCGATCGACGACGCGTCCGGCCCAGCTGTCAGAGGCGAGCCGGGTGATCCGGTTGGCCGAAAGGATAAGCCCGATGACGCCGCCGGCGATTCCCAGCTTCAGGCCCAGCGCCGGCAGGATGGGAAAGACAAGCCCCCCTCCGAGGCCGCCGATAAAGGTCACCCACGCCACTTGGCGGCAGGCCGCGGCGCGGTCAAATGGCAGCGGCTCAGTTTTCAAGGGCGGCCCATACCTGACGGGTGAGGCGCACCTTCCCGGGACGCGGGAAGATGCCCCGTGCCGTGCGTTTGGGACCGGTAATCAAATCCGACATCAGCCTCCTTGCAGAACGAACGCGGAAATTTCCTGATCTGAGCAGATGTTCACTAATGGTTTTCCGCCGCCTTGTCAAGAATCAAGGCGGTCAGGCCGCCCTGAAGAAGTCGCGCCGACGCTTGACCTGTTTTCCGTGCGATGGTACAAAAAAGCCGCTTCGTGTCGCGGCCCTTCGCCTGAACCGGCGGGGCGCGAAAAAAACATCCGCCGGGACCAAAACCAGGGGCGGACTTGACTTTTTTTTAAACGAAATCCCGAGAAAAGGCTTCGGGGGCAAAAAGTCCGGGATGCGATCATGGCCGAGATGAGCCGGAAAAAACGGTTTCTCGAGACCCTGCTGGGAGACGGAGCGGACCGCTTTCCCTTTTTCGATCTCGAGCCTTCCGATGATACGCTGAAGAAGTGGCGCCGGCAGGGGCTTTCCAAACACGGTTCCGCGACCGCCTGTTTCGATCTGGAAACCCACTATTCCGTCGGAGTCACGATTCGAAGTTATCCTTACTACCGCAAGGCTTCCCGCCTTCTTCAAGACCCTTCTTCCTTTTCCCGCTACTACGATCCCGAGGAGCCTTCCCGCTTTGTAAAAGACTTTGCCGGGCGCGCGGAGAAGCTAAACCGGCAGGGCCAGGTCCTTTATGCGGACGCCTCCGGCGGCGGCCTGCTCCAGATGCTGGGCGTGGGAGACTGGCCGTCTTTCAAATCCGCCTGCCATGCCCTGATCAGGCAACCGCGAAAGGTGGAGGACCTCCTGGAGCGGACCACGGATTTCTACTGCCTGATCCTTAGGCGGGCGCTTTCAAGGGCCCGGGTGGACTACGCCTCTTTCTACGAACCCATTGCCTCCAACACGGGCCCCGTGGTCTCCCCGGCCATGTTCAAGCGCTTTGCCGTCCCCGCATACCAGAAGGTGCTGAACCTGTTTAAAGACTTCCAAGTTCCGCTTCGCATCCTGAGCACCTCGGGAGGCAACCTGGCGCCG
>JBJKSK010000012.1:0-4123 GCA_046704125.1 Desulfobacterales bacterium
CCGGATATTTGGGAGTCTGGGACAGAAAGGTCTCCGAATTGATTCATGCCGACCTCGCCAAGCGCCTCCAGTAGAAGATTCATCGCCCAGGTCCGCAACACCATCAGAACCAACCGCATGCTCGAGGCCGGAGACAGCGTGCTGGTGGCACTTTCCGGCGGCCCGGATTCCGTGGCCTTGCTTCATGTTCTTTTGGCCTTGGCCCCGGAACTTGAATTGCGCATCGGCGCGGCGCACCTGGACCACCAGCTGCGAGGCACCCAGGGGCAGGCCGACGCCCGATTTGCCGCCTCCATGGCCCAGAGCCTCGGCCTGAACTGTTTTATGGATCGAGCAGACGTCGCGACCGAGGCCCGGAGAAACCGACTGTCCATCGAAGACGCCGCCCGACGGATCCGCCTCGGTTTTCTCGACACGGTGGCCCATCGCGAGTCCTTCGAAAAAATCGCACTGGGCCATCACCAGGACGACAACGCCGAAACCATGCTGCTGCAGTTGATCCGCGGAGCCGGACCGAGCGGACTCAAAGCGATGGCCCCGGTTGGTCCCGGACGGATCATCCGCCCCTTCATCGATATCTGCCGCCGACAGATCATGGCGTTTCTCATCGCAAACCAAGTGCCCTGGGTCACCGATGCTTCCAATGCCGATTGCCGATTCTTGCGAAACCGGGTGCGTCATCGGCTGCTTCCCCTGCTTAAAGCTGAATTTAACCCCGGCATCGTGAACACCCTCCAGCGATCGGCCCGTATTCTGACAGAGATGGAAGACTGGATGGTGCAGGAAACCGATCGGGTCTTTTCCGACCTCGCCTCGCAGGTTTCCCCCCAAACTACGGCCCTGACTCTCTCCGGTCTGGCCCGACTGCCTGTTGCCCTCCAGCGGCGGTTGATTCGGAAATCGGTGGCCGCGGTCAAAGGAAACCTGCAACGCATCGGTTGGGACCATGTCAAGGCGGTATGTCAACTGATGACCCCCGGAAGCCACGGCGGCGTCATTCATTTACCCGATCGGATTTTGGTAAAGCGGCGCGCGGATTCTCTGGTCTTTTCCCAAGAGGTGGTTGCCCTGCGCCGCCTATCCACGGAAAAAGCGCCCAGAGCCGAGTTTCACATGGCTATCGAGGCCCCCGGACCACTTGCCGAGACGATACCGGTGCCCGAAACAGGGCAGCGCCTGCACCTGATGCATCTTGAGGCCAAAGAGGTTCACGCCATCGCCTCCGCGGGCCCTGCGATCGCGTTTTTGGATATGGATCGCCTCGACTTCCCGCTGGAACTGCGAAGTTTAAGGCCCGGAGACCGGTTCGTGCCCCTGGGTCTTTCCGGGTCCCAAAAGGTCAGACGTTTTTTCATTCACCACAAAGTCGCCCCCCTTTTTCGGGAAAAGGCATCGGTGCTGATAAGCGCCGGTGAAATCGCCTGGGTCGTCGGCCATCGCATCGATGAACGGTTCAAGGTAACCCCACAAACTCGAAATGTTTTGAAAATAGAAGTTTCGCTTGCCTAATTTTTTTTGATGATTAAAATATAGAAATTGCCCTCATAACCGGAATGCCACTCGCGTGGCCCTCATTTTGCTCCGCCGGCAGATGGCCGCGGCACCAAAGGGAAGGACAGACGGATTGAATCAGTTCTACAAAAATCTGGCCTTATGGCTGGTCATCACGCTTTTGATGGTCATGCTCTATAACCTGTTTAACCAGCAGCATATGGCGGAAACCACCGTCAGCTATTCCGACTTTATCTCCATGGTCGACCACGAAAAAGTCGCCGCGGTGGTCATCCAGGGCCATGAACTCTATGTCACCGACACGGATAAAAATCATTTCAAGATCTATGCCCCTCAGGACAGCAGCCTGATCCACACGCTCCTTCAAAAAGGCGTGACCGTCAAGGCCAAGCCACCCGCCGAATCGCCCTGGTACATGTCGGTGCTGGTCTCCTGGTTTCCCATGCTGGTGCTCATCGGGGTATGGATCTTTTTCATGAGGCAGATGCAGTCCGGCGGCGGCAAGGCCATGTCTTTTGGCAAAAGTCGCGCCCGGCTGCTGTCGGACCAGTCCGCCAAAGTCACTTTCGAAGATGTGGCCGGCATCGACGAAGCCAAGGAAGAACTGGGAGAAATCGTCGATTTTCTCCGGGAGCCCAAGAAATTTACCCGCCTAGGCGGGCGGATCCCCAAAGGTGTGCTGCTCATGGGGCCTCCTCGAACTGGAAAGACCCTGCTGGCCCGGGCCATCGCCGGCGAGGCCGGAGTGCCTTTCTTTTCCATCAGCGGCTCTGACTTTGTGGAAATGTTTGTCGGTGTCGGGGCCTCCCGGGTCCGGGATCTTTTCGTCCAGGGCAAGAAAAACGCACCGTGCATCATTTTCATCGACGAGATCGATGCCGTTGGCCGCCACCGCGGGGCGGGACTAGGCGGCGGCCATGACGAGCGGGAGCAGACGCTGAACCAGCTGCTGGTGGAGATGGACGGTTTCGAATCCAACGAAGGCGTGATCCTGATTTCGGCCACCAACCGGCCCGACGTACTGGATCCCGCTCTGCTGCGCCCGGGGCGCTTCGATCGCCAGGTCGTGGTTTCGCTTCCAGACATCAAGGGCAGGGAAAAGATCCTCAACGTCCATATGAAACGGGTGCCGGTGGACTCCGACATCAACGCCCACCTGCTGGCCAAAGGCACCCCTGGATTTTCCGGGGCGGACCTGGAAAATCTGGTCAACGAAGCGGCCTTGCTGGGGGCCAAGCGAAACAAGGAAAAAGTCGGCATGATCGATTTCGAGGACGCCAAGGATAAGGTCTACATGGGCCTGGAAAGAAAATCCAAGGTCATCCGGGAAGAAGACCGCAGGACCACGGCCTACCATGAAGGTGGCCATGCCTTGGTGGCCCGGTTTCTGCCAGGAACCGATTCTGTCAACAAAATCACCATCATACCCAGGGGCCGGGCGGCGGGGGTGACGTGGTTTTTGCCCGAAGAACGGGATTTCAAGTACAAAGACCAGCTGGAAAGCGAACTGTCCGTGGCTTTCGGCGGCCGGGTGGCCGAGGAGATCATCTTCGGGCGCATCAGTACCGGGGCCTCCAACGACATCAAGCAGGCCACCGACCTGGCCCAAAAAATGGTCCGGATCTGGGGAATGAGCGAAAAACTCGGCCCGCTGTCCTTTGCCAATCAGGACGAGCAAATCTTTTTGGGCCGTGAAATCGCTCAACACAGGGACTACTCGGAAGCCACGGCCAATCGCATCGACCAGGAAGTACACGACCTGATTCAAAACGCCTACGATCGCGCCAGGGCCATCCTGGAAGAAAACATCGAAATCCTGCACAAGCTCGCCGAACTGCTGCTGGAAAAAGAGACGGTCATGGGAAAGGAACTCGACGAGCTGATCCTGTCGATCAAGCCGGATATTCAACTAAGCCCCATGATCAGCGAAGAAGAGCTCGCCGCCGATGTCAAAGCCTCAAAGGTCGAAACTTCAGCCGATGCTTCCTCAGACCCGGAAAACGGCCAGAGCTCAGACCCAGATGCCGGGGCACCACCCGCGACTTGATCGCAATCCCGGCAAAAACCGAGCTGAAGAAAGGCTTCTTGCAGTACGCGTAAAACTTTTGGCCCCTGCTGGCGCTGCGCAAAATTTTTCAGATCCAAGAAGCAAACGCATATGGTTCAAATACTTCAATGGGGCGGCTTTTCCCTTGAACTGGGGAAAACCACCCGGATCATGGGAATTGTCAACGTCACGCCCGACTCATTTTCCGACGGGGGACGTTTTTTTTCACCCGAGTGCGCCCTGGCTCAAGCCGAACAGCTTATTGCCGCGGGCGCCGATATCCTGGATATCGGCGGAGAATCCACGCGGCCTTTCTCCGATGCCGTCTCTGCCGACGAAGAGTCAAGGCTGGTACTGCCGCTTATCGAGAAAATGGCCGGCCGCATTCCCATTCCAATTTCCATCGACACCACCAAACCCGTCGTAGCCAGGCGCGCCATCGAAGCCGGAGCAGCGATCATCAATGACGTCGGTGCCTTGCGTTTGGACCCGGAGATGGCGGGTGTTGCCGCGCGCTTTGGCGTGCCCGTGATCTTGATGCACATGAAAGGCACCCCCAAGACC
>JBJKSK010000013.1:0-7478 GCA_046704125.1 Desulfobacterales bacterium
GTTTGCAGCGGAACAACTGGTCACAATGAAGCGGAACGGGTGGTCACTTTCCTCCGGAATGACTGGTCAGTTTGAGCGGAATACGCATCTAAGTCTATTTCAGAAATAAGGGGCGTTGGACCAAAAACAAAAGAGAATGCCAAGAAAGAGTTCATCATTGATGAATAATAGTATAACCCGCCACTGCACAGGACGCCAAAATACTGACGCCTGTGAGTTGCCAGTCAGGCGGCGTCTGTCGCAGGAGCCCAGCATGATATTCGAGACCTTGGCCGTCACCGAAACGGATGGAGTCGCCCATATTGAATTGAATCGCGCGGACAAGGCGAACGCGATGAACGGGGCGATGTGGAAAGACTTGAGATCGGCTTTCGACTGGTTGAGCACTGGCCGCGCGCGTGTTGGCGTGCTGAGCGCGCGGGGCAGGCACTTTACGGCCGGAATCGACCTGGAGCTGCTCGTTTCGATGCGATCCGAGGTTTCGGGTCTACCCGAAGGCAGGAGACAGGAACGTCTCGGGGAAATTATCGTTGAATTGCAGGAGGCCATAAGCGCTGCAGAGTCGTGCAAAAAGCCCATTCTCGCTGCAATACATGGTGCGTGCATGGGAGGCGGCATCGATCTCATCACCGCCTGCGATATGCGATATGCCACCAAGGATGCGCGGTTTTCGGTAAAGTAGATAGATCTGGCGATCGTGGCGGACGTCGGCACGCTCCAGAGGCTACCAAGGCTCGTCGGCGAAGGACTCGCGCGAGAACTTGCGTTTACGGGCAGAGAGTTCGACGGCAACGAAGCCCATGAGATGAAGCTCGTGAACCAGGTTTTTGCGGACCGGGAGAGCCTTATGACATCCGTCCTGAAAATGGCCGCCGAGATTGCGACCAAGTCGCCGCTGACCATTCGCGGTATCAAGGACACGCTCAACTACAGCCGGGATCATTCGGTGGCAGAAGGCCTTTCTTACGTCGCGGCCAAGAATGCAGCTATATTGGTGTCCTCCGACCTCGCCGAGGCGATGTCGGCGGCGAAACAGAAGCGCAAAGGGCGATTTGAGGATTGAGCCGCCTAACGAATAAGGATAGATCGTGAGAGCGAAGTGATCCGCGATCTTATCCTGTGGTTGGACGAGCCCGCCGGCATTTTGTCGGTGCCCTTTATACGTGCAAATATCTCTCCTGAAACGGCAGGTTCAGATATGTCTATATAGTATGAACTTGAGCCAGGTGCAGTCCCCAGTTCCAATATTCCAATAGTGGCAAGGCTCGCTCGAATTTTTCACCAAAAATCCCACCTGCTAATTCTCAGCTAATTCTCCATCACTATATTCAAAAAAAACGCAGATAACCGAGCATAACCATTGAAAAGGAGAAATATCTTGAAAATTTATGTAAGTTCGTTTTTAGCAGGCTTCTTTCTTTTAACGGCCACTCCGGGCAACGTCGCCGCTGCAGACAGAGCCTTGAACGATGCCGTGGCAATTAAAACAACCGAGATAAATCTCGAACAGGCCATCAATACCGCAGAGCATTCCGTTGATGGAAGGGCGTCCCCAGCTGAACTCGGACGATACCGTAACAAACGGGTCCATGATGTTGAGATCGTAAAAAGCGACAAAGTAATGAACGTGAAAGTTGACCCTTTGAGCGGAGAAATACTTTCTTCAGTCGATGGCGCCATCGATCATGGTATCGGCAGAGGTTCGGAGGATTAGGATTTCTTTGAACAATGGCCCGGCACGATAGCACGAGGGCGCTATCGTACCAGTAACTAAAGAGGATGGTTCTGGATCACTGTCGAAAAACGGAAAATTATTACTAAATCCATAAGCTATATCTATAACAGCAGAGAATGAGGGGTACGTATGAACAAGACGACAGCACATGCACTGAGCAAGGTACCAGAGGTAACACTACTTTTCTGGATAATAAAGATCGCAGCAACAACCCTGGGAGAAACCGGCGGCGACATGGTATCGATGTCCATGAATCTCGGATATCTGAAAGGAACGGTCATCTTTGCGGTATTGTTTCTATCATTTGTCACTGTCCAGGTTAAAGCGAAAAGATTTCAGCCCCTGCTTTATTGGGCGACTATTATAGCTACGACCACAGTAGGGACGACGATGGCGGATTTCGCGGATCGGTCTTTGGGGATCGGATACGCTGGCGGATCCTCTCTGCTGTTTCTCCTCCTTGCCGCCTCGCTGTTCATATGGTACATGGCCATGGGAACGGTCTCCGTCAATACGGTGGGTTCCCCAAAGGCCGAGATTTTTTACTGGGTTACCATCATGTTCTCCCAGACTCTGGGAACCGCCCTCGGGGACTGGACAGCCGATACGGCTGGGCTTGGTTATGAAGGTGGCGCTGTGGTCTTCCTCCTGTTACTGGCTGTTCTTGCCGTACTGTACTATCGTACTACCATTTCCCGCACGCTTTTGTTCTGGGCTGCTTTTATTTTGACCCGTCCCCTCGGGGCGGTTGTGGGCGATTTGCTTGATAAGCCCATCAGCCACGGTGGTCTGGCAATGAGCCGGTATTCAGCATCAATGGCGCTCTTTTGTTTTATTGTCGCAAGTATTTTGTTTTTCCGACAGAGAGCCGCAGTAAATTGTCACTGATGGCAAACAAAGGTTCAAAGGCGATGGAGAGAGCTTAAATTCCAACGGGAGCCGTCTATACTCTCCAGAGGAACTTTCTTCCTGCCGGCGATAAGGCCCCCGGGCATCTGATCCGGATGGACTGATCAATCTCATGATCCACGTTTCTTTCTCTCAAATAATGAGGTATCCCGATGCGCATTTTACTGGTCGAGGATGATGAAATGATCGGCAATGGAATTCTCCTCGCCTTAAAGGACGCGGCCTACGCCGTAGATTGGGTCAAAGACGGCGAAACTGCCTGTAGTACACTTAGAGTCGGCGAACATCAGGCTGTGCTGCTTGATCTCGGACTACCGAAAAGAGACGGGTTAGATGTGCTTCGTCGCCTGAGACTGAAGGGAAACACGATTCCGGTCATTGTGATAACCGCCAGAAGCGGGGTGGATGACCGGATTAAAGGACTTGATATTGGAGCTGACGATTATCTCGCGAAACCTTTTGATATCAAAGAATTGCTCGCGCGGTTGCGGGCAGTGATCAGGCGCCAGGGCGGGCAGGCGGCCCATGTCCTTACCAACGGCCGGATTTCCCTTGACCCCTCTACCCACGAAGTGATCTGCGACAACAAACATGTGTCCTTGAGCGCGCGTGAATTCGCCCTTCTCCATGCGCTGTTGCTCCGTCCTGGCAGGATACTCTCGCGGGCTCGATTGGAAGAACACATATATGGCTGGAATGAGGAGGTAGAAAGTAATGCCGTCGACTTTCTTATACACGGTATACGCAAAAAAATCGGAGCCGATTCAATCAAGAATATACGCGGGGCTGGCTGGATGGTGGAGAAACTACGATGAAGCGGTCATTACAAAGGCGGCTGACACTCATGCTGGGCATTGCGGTCCTTGTATCGGGATTCATTGCCGGAACGATATCGTTCTTTCAGGCTTATAGTGAAGCGAAAGAGTTTCAGGACGACACACTGCATCAGATTGCATTTCTATTTTCCCGCGCCACTTCTTACCCTGTCGCTGGGCGCCATCAGGGTAAGGTCGTGCTGGGTGACAACGATTCACGTATCGGGGTGATTCATATCCCCGGCGATACTGCCCCAACTTGGCTGAAAAAAGATATCCCGGCAGGTTGGTCAACACTCGATGCAGGTGGATCCCATCTACGAGTATTTGTCATAAAGGGTCCATCAGGAGAGAAAACGGTTGTTACCCAGCCCGTCGAAGTCCGCGATGAGGCTGCCATGGTTAGCGCGTTACGCACGTTTGCTCCCATGACCGTCTTTTTGCCCCTCATGGCCTGGCTTATTGTGCGAATCGTTAAAAGCGAACTGACTCAAATACGAGAACTCGCTCGCTACGTGGATTCCCACCAGAGTGGTCTCCCCCCTGAGCTTCCGGCCAAGGATCTTCCCGTAGAAATCCAGCCATTCATCCACGCAATAAATAGATTGCTTCAAAGACTTGGAAGACTCATGCAACAGAACAATCGATTTGTTGCCGATGCGGCGCATGAACTGCGAAGCCCGCTTGCGGCGCTGACCTTGCAGGTTCAGAATCTTGACAACTCAAAATCGCCGGAGGATCTGAGAGAGAGGATCCAGAGCCTTCAGGATGGGCTGGAACGAGCCCGCAAGTTATCCGAACAGCTTTTGAACCTGGCGAGAATCCATGCAGGATCGGAAAAGGCTGTCATCGTGGATCTCTCAGCGATGTCCCGGGTATTGATCGCCGACTATCTTCCCGCAGCAGAGTCCAAAGGAATCGACCTCGGCTTGGAGGAGAAAGAACAGGTACAGCTTGAGGGTACGGAAGAGCATCTCTACCTGTTGCTTAAAAATGCCTTGGACAATGCCCTGCAATATACAGGCAACGGTGGCCAGGTGACTATCAGGCTGATATCGACAACAGATACGGTAGGCTTTGAGGTGATCGACAATGGTCCCGGCATACCGGTCTCGGAACAACAGCGGGTATTTGACCCCTTCTATCGGGTTTCGGGCTCCCCAGGCGAGGGAAGCGGCCTTGGATTGGCCATTGCATCGGAAGCTGCCGCCTGCCTTGGCGGAAGGGTGAGCCTGCTGAACCAAGCAGACGGATCGGGCCTGATATTTCGTTATGTACAAGAACGCTTTGAAGCTGATGTTTCTTGAGAAAACCCGCGCAAGGGGGACATCGGTTGGGGCGTTTCTAACAAATGAGATCCGCAATGGCACTATCCGGATCGAAAAACAGTTTGAAGCCGAATTTCGTTCAATCGCAAAGATCTCTATGGACCAGGCCGTTCAGCAAGCCCTTGCCTCGGTTCAAGGCCAGGGTTTGAAAACGGAACTCGAGGATGAAAATGGTTTTTCAGGCCTATGGGGTTAGCGGTGGACCGTGAGGATTAATCCAATCAGTGCGCCCTGAACACCTGTTTGTCAAACCGGTTCGGGGCGCGCTGTCATCAACGGCGGCAGTGCCGCGTCAAATGTTCAATGCGAGGCTTATACCATGATTAATATCGAGAACCTTCGGTTAACTATCGAAGGAAAGCAAATTCTCAACGGCATTGATATGCATCTGGGGCCCGGGGACATTTATGGGCTCCTGGGACCGAACGGCGCCGGTAAGTCCACCACCATTTTTACCCTTTTGGGGCTGCGCGCTCGCGAAAACGGACGCGTCACCGTGCTGGGTGGAGACCCGGCGGACGACGCCGTCGCCATTCGCCGTTCGGTGGGGGTGATGCCGGAAAAAGCCGGGTTTTACGAGTGGATGACCGCCCCCGATTATCTTAAATGGTACAGCCGTTTTTATGATTCCGAACCGGCCGGCCGGGATCAGGGCACGATGCTGGAAAGGGTTGGACTTGGGAAAGAGGCGCACCGTCCCATCGGGACCTATTCCAGGGGAATGAAGCAGCGTTTGGCCGTGGCCCGGGCCTTAATGTCTCGCCCCAGACTGTTGATTCTGGACGAACCCACTAACGGGCTCGACCCCAAGGGCAGGCGCGAGATTCATGATCTGCTGGTGGAATTTGCTTCCGACGGAAAGACAGGCGTATTGCTTTGCACCCATCTCTTAGACGATGTGGACCGCCTGTGCAACCGGATCGGGATCATCGACAACGGCCGCACCCGGCTTGAAGGCTCGATTGCCGATCTGCTGGCGGAACAGGGGGGCGGTCAACGGTACCGCCTGCGCCTGGAAACCGGACCGGACACTGGCGATCTTCCGGTCGGGATCACCGTGTTGGGCCACGAAGGAGGCTGGTGGCGCGTTCAGGTCCAGATCAAACCGTCCGAAGTGCCCTCCTCGCTTTGGGCTGAGCTGTGGCGGCGCGGCTGGAAGATTCTGGAAATCCGTTCCGAGGCATCCAGTCTGGAAGTGTTTTACATAAGTCATACCGGTCAGGAGAGACATCAGGGGCAGGAGGCGACATGATGAACACAACGTGGATTATTGCCCGAAAAGAAAGCGCGCAAATGCTGCGCAGTCAAAGGGGTATGATATGGCTGCTGACCTTTAGCGGACTGCTGTCGGCCTTCAGTTTACTTCTGGTGAGCAACACCGAACTCAGCCTGCTCGACAATGCCCAGGTGGTCTATATGATGGCCGGTACGGTCATGGCAACCGGAGCGCTGCTGGCGGCTATCCTAGGAAGCGACGCTTACGCCGGGGAAAAAGAGCGCGGCACCCTGGTGCCCTTGCTGTGCGCACCCATTGCCCCCAACGCCTTGCTGGCCGGAAAGGTGTTGGGTTTGTTGGCCGCTTGGGGCGTCATGTTCGTGACCAGCGTCCCCTATCTTTGGGCCGTGGGCGCGAGCGGCCAGAATCTTGGCCCGGCCCTGTTCTACCTGGCGCTTTTCGGCACCCCGGTGGTGCTCGGATTCGGCTTTCTGGCCATGGCCCTGTCGGCCCGCACAGGCAGCGTCATGACATCACTGCTCACCACGGTCACCTTGCTGATGCTGTCCGCGAGTCCGCTGTTGATCGGACCGGGCCTGCGCGGCACCGTCATTGGCCGGGCCCTGGACGCCGTCAACCCGTTTGCCGGAGCCCTCAACACCTTCGACAGCGTCATTATCGACAGTGAGCCGTTTTCAGTCCAGGCGGCAAGGCTGTTGCTCGTCGCAGCGTGGCTGGTGCTTTGCCTGCTCGCGGCTCGGCGCAGCGCTAACCGGCCCGATTTTCAATAAGGGGGAATTCGTCATGAAAATATGGGAAACTCTGTTTGCAGTCATTGTTTCGGTACTGCTGTCCGCGTTCGTTTCAGCGGCGAGCCAGGTCCCTGTTTCGCTCAACCTAAAGTCCGATGCGAAAAATCCCGCCACCCCGGTAATGGGGGATCACCTGCGGTTCTGGAGCACCATCACCAACACGGGATCAACCCCCATCGAGGGCCTGGTGGCGTGGATCAGTCTGGTCGAAATCGACCTGGGCAACGAACAGCCGGTGGACCTGGAGGACTGGAGCGCCCACAAGGCCGTCACCGGGGCCAGCCTGAAACCTGGTGAATCCCTGCGGACCGACTGGCCCATGCGGCTGATCAAGGGCGGTGACTACCGGGTAGTGGTCAGCGTCACCGACCGCGGCGGCCGTCAGGTGTACACCAGCCCGACCGTCCAGTTCCATGTCCGGCAAAAGCCGGTGCTCCAAGCCGGCCGAGTGCTGCCAGTTGCGGCGGGGATGCCCCTGCTGTTCATCGGGCTGATGATCTTCAACAAAACAGGACGGCGTCATGGAAATGGGAGGTGAGGGTTGGGGTCGGGCCACAGCAACTACCTGATAGCAAAAGCAAAATTATCATTTTGCACCATTAAGACAGGCCAATATCATGTTTTTTAGGGCCAGGAAGGGCGTTTTCCTGCCAACCTTATGGC
>JBJKSK010000014.1:0-4410 GCA_046704125.1 Desulfobacterales bacterium
GTTTCCCCGCCGGCGGCCTCTAAAACCGGCCGGTTTCTAACGCTGAACCGGATGCCCCTGGACTGCAGTATCCACAAGGTTCACTGCTCCGCCAAGCACCACTCGATATCCTGGGGCCGGCCCATGAGCGTTTCGATCATACGCCCGCAGCTAACCAGCGTTAGGGCTTCCTGCTCCGAGACAACCGGTTGGTCCTGTTTTTCGGCCCCTACAGGCTGCTCGATGAGCCCGCCATCCATGCTGCACTTCAGGCAACTGGTCTTTCGGGCAATCTGTGCCCATTGGGCATAGGACTCCCTTTGAGGCGAGTCTCGCAGCGGCCTCAGAAGATCGGCGGCCGCCCTGCCCCCGACCGCGCCAAGCCCTATCCCAGGCACGGCGCTGATAAGCATTCGCTGGCTTTCGGGCTCAACCGGATCCAAGGTGAAAAGCCCTCCGGCGGCCCGGGCGTCGATCATGATCTGGCAGCACACGGCCATATCCTGCAAGCCAGGCAAAATACCGTTCTGCAGGCGATAGCCGATGGCCCGAGGGCTGAAGCTGCTGGCCACCACCTCTTTGAAAGCCTCCAGAAAATCTTTAAAGCAGACAACCTGCAGCACGCTGTCAAATTGTCCGGCAAACGAATGCTCCAGGCGGTCCTCGACTAGGGCGGAGCTTCGCACCGCCACCGGGGCGCCGGAACCACCGGTGAGCCGATCGTAAAACTCGTGCAGTTCATCGGAAAAGGCAGAAGAGATGACACTACCGCGCACCTGATCCCTGATCCATGCGGCCTGGGCCTCTAATTGCACGGTGGAGAGCTCTTGACTTTGCATGTTCAGCAACCGATGGCGAATGGCTAAATCCACGCCACTTTCAACCAGCATACGGCTGCAGGCCTTGGCCGAAACGGCAAAGCCGTCGGGCACCGAAAACCCCGCCTGGGCAAGCCGGGCCAGATTGGCCGCCTTGGTCCCGACCATGGACCTGGCTTCGCGGGCAATCGTTTCAAAACGCATACAACACGGTTCACAAACCGGCTTGACCCTGAGGGTATCCAGGGCGTCTCGGACCGCCCGGGAAATCCCCCGATGCTTGTTAAACGCATCGGCATGGCCGCCGGTCAAGCGGTGCAATCCATCCACGAGTTCATAGGTGACGTTGAGCAGTTCCTCGACTTTTTCGGCCGGATCGTCTTGAACGGCGTCTCTGGAATTGAAAAATCCATCCAGGGATTGCATCAAGTTGAGCGCGCTTTCGTTGTTGGCAAGGATGTTGCGAAACGTGTGGTAGCGAAGCTTCAGGATTTCGATGACCGCTTCGGCCCGGCGCCGCCGGCCCTGCTTTAGCGCTTGGTAAACCTGTTTCAGTTTCTGGTACATGAGCCTCTATTTTTAAACCAACTTATTTGTTAGGGGCAAAGTCCCGGACAAAAGCCGAGGCCAATTGCGAAACCCGCTCATCGGTGACCATGGCGACGTCCAGTTGACGGGTAAAGCCGGTCAAGGCACCGATGCGGGTCAGCGCGCTTAAAATCTCTTCGGGTGGCGCGATCTTGAAGGTGGCCACCACCAGATCTCCTTGAACAGTCACCTTGAAAGCCATGGCATCCAGGATTTTTCGAATCAGTTGCGCCCGACGGCCGCGGCGCTTCTCACCGGCCAAGCCCCCAACGAATCGAAAGTAGATATAGTTTTGATTGACGCTGTCGCCGATAAAGCTGTCGATCACGCAGAAATGATATCCGAGGCGCAACCCCACGTTCATATAGTTGCCGCCGACGATGGCGTGGTTTTTCCCGGCATAGCCCGATGGTTGCATCAAGGCGGCATAGGGTTTGTCTATGCCCGAGAAAATATCCTTGAGCCCAATGGCCGCCGGAGCGGTTTCCCAGATGTTTTTGGAGGCCAGCCCGAGCAAAAAGGCCCGGAAAGACACGGAAAGAACCTGATCCAGCGTCACCGGACCCGGCCCGTCGCGGCTCAACCCGCCTCCAATGTCAATGACATAAAGGGCTATGGGGATCTCCAGCTTCATTTTTCGCACCGGCAAGCCGGCCGTGAAATCTATGCCGCGGTCCTGAAGCCGAAGCAGTTCCTCGATGGATTTTTCATGGGCAAAGTGAATGATATCATGATAGCTTTGACAGTTTTGGGCCAAAAACGTTTCGGCGCCCGGATCGATCATGGCCAGCGGCGTGATCCAGCGCAACAGGCGCCGCAAGGCGACATACTCCGGATCACTGGGAAGCAGGTCGGCCCGACTGGCCCGACACGACAGCAGGGGCTCGACGATTCCCCGGTAAACGACGCGTTCTCCGGCGTCCAGGGTGACCTCCATGCCGTTTTCCATCCGCTGCAAGGCATCCTTTAATCCAAATATCGCCGGAATCCGGAATTCCCGAGCGATGGTGGCCAGGTGCCCGAAAGACGTTCCCAGCTCGGTGACAATGGCAGCGGCCCGGCCAAGAACAGGGCTTAGTTTCGGGCTGGCCGCCCGGGCGACGGCCACCGCCCCGTAAGGAAAAGAAAACAGGTCCAGATCTTCACCGATATGAACGACGGCTCCGGCGGCAATGCCGGTCTGTACCGTTTCACCTCCGGAAACAATCGCCTGGGCGTGGCCAAGCGATTCGGCCATTTCACAGGATGGATCCGCCTCATTGAGCACCTCCAGGACGGGACGGATATCCACGACCACCGGATCACTCCCACTATTTTTCACCCAATGCAGCTCGGCCATGCATCCGATCATTCGCTCGATGGCCATGGCGTATTCCGCCAGGGTTTTAAGCGAAGCGGGCTTCATCAGGCCGGAGCCGCGCAAAAATCCTTTCCTGGAAGACGACAGGGGCAAGACATCGCCAAACATCGGTTTTTGGGAGGATTTTGGGAAAATGCGCGTCTCGATCAAATCAAAGGGATAGACCCGGCGAAGCAGGTATCGTTCTGGTGGCTGAGCCTCAGATGTCTTGGCCTCGATCTGAAAAACGTCCGAAGAGAGCCTGGGGAAATATGCCGGGGCAATCACTCCCCGGACATCGGCAGGGAAAAACTCCTGAACCGCCAGTGCCGCCGACATATCATTCAAATGCCCGTCAACCGGGCTTTGCGCAACATATTCAAGCAGCACCCGGCGGCATGCCGAGAGCACCTCGCGGGCTGAGACTCCGGTTACGACCTGGACCGTCGGCGGCCTCTTCCATGAATCACCTGCCGCACAAGTGCGCACACAAATGGCCGAAGGCTGGCACCTGGCGGAAAGCTGGGTCAGTTCCGCACCAATAGCCGATTCCAGATCCTGAGGAATCGACAGTCCTTCGGCACCCTGTGACTTAGGTTCCATAGACGCCGGTTTGGTCTCCGGGCCAGTCGGTGTCCCGGAGCCGATTTGCTCGAAAAACCGATGGCATCCCATGGCGGTGACGGCGAACCCGTCGGGGGTGGGGATTTCCAGATGGGAGCTCGCCTCGGCAAGACACACGTTGGCAAGACCGGCCAGCGGCTCCATATCCCAGCCAAGCATCCGGTAAGACAAGGTCAGCTGTGTGGAAAACGGGCCGAACCCGCCTTCCAGAATATCCTCGAGTATGCCCTGGATGGATTGAAAGCGGTCTAACAGTTTTGGATAGCGGTTGTCGGACATCGCATTCAAGCTGTAAGCCACCTGATGGGCCAGCCGGCTTAACTCCCGCACGGAGCTTTCCAGAAAGGCGCGGTCGAAAATAAACTCACCGCCCAAGGTTTGCTCAATGCGGGCCATGATCGCCACGGCATGCGTGTTGAGCGCCTGAATACGGCGGAATTTGGAAAAAATCGAACGAATGGCCTCTACGCCTTGAAGCCCGGCCGGTGATCGGCGCTTGAACCTGAACCGGCGCATCATTTTTCCTTTCCGTTTTCCCTGCCTATAAGCCTTTGGGCTGCAAAAGCAGCTCCATCAGCGATTCGAGGCGATCTATCGTGATTAGCTCCAAGCCTTGCGTGAGATCCGGCTCCAGATTCTGGATATCGGTTTGATTGCCCCTGGGAACCACGACCACCCGAACACCGGCCCGTTGAGCGGCCAGCACCTTTTCCCGAATCCCGCACACCGGCAGGATCCGACCGCTTAAGGTCAGCTCCCCGGTCATGGCCACTTCCCGGCGCGCCACCCTATCCGTGAGCAAGGACAGCATGGCCATGGCGATGGTGATGCCCGCTGACGGCCCGTCCTTGGGAATAGCCCCTGCAGGCAGATGGACATGAATATCAATGCTGTTGAAGAAATCCGGATCAATACCCAGTTGTTTGGCATTGCTTCGGATGTAGCTAAGCGCCGTCTGGGCAGACTCCTGAAGGATATGACCCAGCGATCCGGTCAAAATAAGCTGCCGGTCGCCTCTCATCATCGCGGCTTCGACAAAGATGATTTCACCGCCAAATTCCG
>JBJKSK010000015.1:0-7032 GCA_046704125.1 Desulfobacterales bacterium
GGTATGGCTGATCGAAGGCGGTGAGGCGGTGACCGAAAGCTATGTCAATCTGATTCCCACCCCCCAGGGCGGCACCCACCTCAATGGGTTTCGAAGCGGATTGCTGGCCGCCATCCGGGAGTTTTGCGATTTCCGGAAACTGGTTCCCCGCGGGGTCAAGCTCTCCCCCGAAGACATCTGGGAGCAGTGCAGCTATGTTTTATCGGTGAAGCTCGAGGATCCCCAGTTTTCCGGCCAGACCAAGGAGCGGCTTTCCTCGCGCCATTGCGCCGGGTTGGTATCTGGAATCGTCAAGGACGCCTTTGGCCTGTGGCTGAACCAGCACACCGAGGTGGGCGAACAACTGGCTGAACTCGCCATCGCCAATGCCCAGCGCCGGCTGCGGGCCGGAAAGCGGGTGACCCGAAAAAAAGTGACCAACGGTCCGGCGCTTCCGGGAAAACTGGCCGACTGCGTCATCCAGGACCCGGGGCAAAGCGAGCTGTTTCTCGTGGAAGGCGATTCCGCCGGAGGATCGGCCAAACAGGCCAGAGATCGGCAAAGCCAGGCTATCATGCCGCTTCGGGGAAAGATTCTCAACACCTGGGAGGTGGATTCGGCCGAGATTCTGGCTTCAAAGGAGATTCACGACATCGCCGTGGCCATCGGAGTGGATCCGGGAAGCGACGACCTGGAGGGGCTTCGTTACGGTAAAATCTGCATTTTAGCCGATGCCGACTCCGATGGGCTTCATATCGGTACTCTGCTGTGTGCTTTGTTTTTAAGGCATTTCAGGGCGTTGGTCCAACACGGCCATGTGCACGTGGCCATGCCACCGCTGTATCGCATCGACGTGGGGCAGAAGGTGTTCTATGCTCTCGACGAGGCGGAAAAACAAAGCATCCTCAAGCGCATCGAGGAAACCAAGCTCAAAGGAAAGGTGAACATCCAGCGGTTCAAGGGCCTTGGCGAAATGAATCCCATGCAGCTTCGAGAAACCACCATGGCTCCGGACACCCGTCGGCTGGTGCAGCTGACCATAGAGGGCGATACCGCCGACGGGCTTATGGACATGCTGCTGGCCAAAAAGCGCGCCGCCGACCGCCGGGCCTGGCTGGAGCAAAAAGGTGATCTGGCCGAAAACCGCCTCTAATATCTGCACCAAACCATCTTTGCCGATATGGCTGGATACTCCAGAATAGTATCAAGATATACCTTTCCGGGGTTTCTTCGTCGAGACCCCGATAATCCACTCCCGCGTGCCCATCTATTATGAAATATTCAGTGGCTTTTGTGTCCCTTTAATTTGCGGGCTAACACGGGATATGGTATGAACGATGACGTTCAGAAAAAGATTTTCGATCCGTTTTCCCCCACCAAAGGTGAGCACTGCACGGGACCGGGACTGGCAACAGTCTATGTTTTTCTTTAACCGTAGCGGGGCTTTCACCGAGCCAGACCAAAAATAGATCAAAGCTGTCTCGTCTGTTATCATTGGGCAAAAAAAACATGATCCGAGTATACAACAGTCGGGGTATGGCTTCAGGGCATCGTCTTTGGCGGCACCGTCATACGGGGTAGGCTGCGGCCGTTGAACTTGGGCACCGGCCTCATATTGGACGGCAGCCGTCCCCGAACTTGGTGCTCCCGTAGCCGCATGGCATCGATGCGGGAGTTTAAAAATGAAAATCCATACTGCCGTGGAGGCTTGAGGTGAACATGGAAAGACCCCAGCGATTCGCTGAAAAAAACTCCCTAGTTGATGCCAAAATCCATTTGGCCCAGATTCTTTCTTCATTGCCCGTCGGAATCTGTCTTGTCGATACCAGCCAGAAGGTCGTTTACGCCAATCCGACGGCAGAGCTCATGTTTGATAAACAGTTCTCATTTTCGGAAAGCGTCGCCTTCGGAGATTTCATCTCCTGCGAGAACAGCATAAAAGACCCTTCCGGATGCGGCTTCAGCCAGGCCTGCGGCACCTGCCCTTTGTTTACAGCCTTCCGATTAATCCTGGATGAGAATAACAGGGATAAGGTTTCCGGCGAGACTGAAGTCAACAGGGAAGCCTCGCCGAATCGGATGTGGCTCAAGTATCATGGTCAGGGAATCGAGTTCAACCGCCAGCGGTTTGCGCTGCTCACCCTAAACGACATTACAGAACAAAGGGATGTGACTTCAAAACTGCAGGAAGAAGAAAAAAAACACAGATCCATTCTCCAGACTGCCATGGACGGGTTTTGTGTGGTGGATTCCAGCGGGCAACTGATGGAAGTCAATGCGGCCTACAGTCATCTATCCGGTTACACTGAAAATGAGTTGCTGACAATGACCATTTCGGATCTTGAATGCGTTGAGGATTTGGAGCAAACCGCTGCGCATATCCAGAAAATCATATCCGAGCGAGAAGATCGATTCGAATCGCGGCTTCGCCGAAAAGATGGCTCCTGCTTCGATGTTGAAATCAGTGCTCAATATCGTCCCTCCAATGGTGGGCAATTATTCGCTTTTTTACGAGATATAACCGAACGGAAAAAGACTGAAACAAAGCTCTTGAAATTGTTGGCCCGATATAAAGGGGTTTTGGCCGCACTCAAGGATGCCATCTTTCTGGTAGACCCCTTCACTCAATCCATCATCGAATGCAACGAGGCGGCCAGCCACATTTTCGGTTATCCTAGAGATCAACTGATTGGATACCAAGCCGATTTATTGCATGTCGATAAAAAACATCATGAACAATTTGTCCAAAGAGCCCATGCCGCATACGAGGATCCCGGATATTTCAAGACCGAATTCTTGATGCTGACAAATAATGGGACGGTTTTTCCCACCGAACACGTTGCCATCCCGATCCGAGGCGAAGGTGGCAAGATAGACTATGTGGTCAGTGTTGTTTCCGACATCAGCGAGCGCAAGCGATCCGAGAAAGCTTTGCAGGAAAGCGAAAACCGGCTTAAGCTTGCCCTGAATGCCGCCAAAGCCGGAACCTGGGAATGGGATCTGGAAACTGATGGCAATTTTTGGTCCGAAGTGACTTACCGACTCTATGGCCTTGATCCCAAGAGCACACCGCCAGGTTACGACAGTTGGCTGCAATCCATTTTGGCCGAAGACCGCGATAAGATTCGAAGCGCCGTAAAAGCGTCAGTCGAAACGGGAACCCCCATTGATATCGAATGGCGGGTGAACACCTTGGATGAGTCAACGCGCTGGTTGATGTCGAGGGGAGAACCTCTTTTTGATTCTGAACATAGGCCTATTAAATATGCAGGCATAGTCCTCGACATCACGGATCGTAAGATGGCCGATGCCGCCAAATCAGCGATGCAGCAGCGGATGGAGGCCATGCTGGTCGGTATCGCGGACAGTTTTTTTTCGGTGGACACCCAATGGCGCTTTACAATGGTGAATCCGGCGGCTGAAAATGCCCCGTTTGGAAGGCCTGCCGCCGAATTGATCGGCAATGTCATTTGGGAGGTGTATCCAGAGTTGGTAGGTACGGCCATTTTTCAGCATTACCGCCGTGCCGCGAAAACGCATGCGTTGGAACATTACGAGGCAAAATCTCCACTAAACGGCTTGTGGTATGAGTTTTTCATGCTGGGGTGGAGGGGAGGGGTAAACGTATACATGCGTGATTTCACCCAGCGCAAGCGATATGAAAGTGAGTTGACCTGGAACGCCGACCGGAATCGACTGCTTTCGGATACGGCAAAAAGTTTTTTGGGCTGCGGGACGCTTCACGATCTTGTCCAGGAGTCGTGTCGCCGGGTGATGGCCTTTCTGGATTGTCAGGCCTTTTTTAATTTTATTGTAGATGGACCCACTGATCGGATGCGCCTCAATGTTTGTGGCGGCATCCTGGAAGCAGAAGCCATTAATATTCAGAATATCGAACTTGGTTGCGATGGCTTTTGCCGTGCCGCCAGCGGCAGGAAGGCCATAATCAAGGAAAACATCCTGTCAGATGATGATCCGCGTACTCAATGGTTGAAAACATGTGGAATTCAGGCCTGCTGCTGCCACCCCTTAATCGTCCAGGATAGACTTGTCGGTACCTTGTTCTTTGGAACAACATCAAGACCCCACTTTGAAAACAAAGAAATCGAGGTGATGAGGGAGGTATCCAACCTCCTTGCCATAGCGATGGCCCATGTTATGGACGAACAAACCCTGCGGGAAAACGAGGAAAAATTTCGTAACTTTACCGAACAGGCTTTCGTTGGGGCCTTCATTATCCAAGACGAGACCTTTCAATATGTAAACCCGAAATTCGCCGAGATTTTTGGCTATACGCCCGAGGAATGCCTGGACCAAATGAGATTCCAACGGCTGGTGCACCCGGAGGATCAGGTCAAGGTCCAAGAACAGGTGCGCAGACGTATACACGGTGAAATCAAGTCCGTTCAGCACTCTTTTAGAGGAATCAAGAAAACAGGGGAGATCATCAATGTCGAAGTGTATGGGGCTTCATTGATTTATAAAGGAAAGCCCGCAGCCATTGGCACCCTGATGGACATCACCAAGGGACTCCAAATGGAAAAGCTCCTGGCCCAATCCCAGCGCATGGAAGCCATCGGCAGCCTTGCCGGTGGCATCGCGCATGACTTCAACAATATTTTATTTCCCATCATCGGCCTGTCCGAATTGTTCCTGGAAGACCTTGCGCCTCAAAGCCTCCAATATGAAAACGTCAATGAGATACTGAAAGCCGGAAAGCGGGGGAGGGAACTGGTTAAACAGATTCTGGCGTTCAGCCGCCAGTCCGAGCGTGAAATTGTGCCGGCCAGGATGCAGAGCATATTGAAAGATGCGCTCAAATTGTGCCGTGCCAGCATTCCATCCAATATCGAGATCAAACAGGACATCGAATCCACCTGCGGCTTGGTAAGAGCAGACGCCTCGCAAATTCACCAGGTGGCGATGAATCTTATCACCAACGCCTATCACGCGGTGGAACCCAACAGTGGGAAAATATTTGTCTCACTCAAGGAGACCGTTTTGGATCCGCAGGATTTGACCGACACCGCCGATCGGTCTCTTCACCTTGGGCGATACGCCCTGCTGACCGTTTCGGACACCGGATGCGGCATCGATCCGGCAATCATGAATAAAATCTTTGAGCCGTATTTTACCACCAAGCCGAAGGGAAAGGGCACGGGGCTCGGCCTTGCCATGGTCTATGGAATCGTGAAGGAACATGGGGGCGAAGTCCGGGTTCACAGCAAGATCGGAGAAGGCTCCACGTTTCAAGTGTATCTGCCCTTGATGGGAAAGGTTGATGAAACCGTCCTGGTCCAAGAGTCTTTTCATGAGGGTGGCCATGAACGGGTTTTGCTGGTGGACGATGAAGAGGCGGTGGTGGCGCTTGAGCGTAAAATTCTGGAACGTCTCGGATACCGGGTTACCAGTCGGACTAGCAGCCTCGACGCATTGGAGGTCTTCCGGGCAAAACAGGAGGACTTCGATCTGGTGATTTCAGACATGACGATGCCCGATATGACCGGTGACCAGTTGGTCCGGGAGCTCAAGGCGATTCGAGCCGATATCCCCGTCATCATTTGCACGGGATTCAGTGAGCGGATAAGCCATGAAAAAGCCGAAGTCATGGGAATAAGTGCGTTTTTGATGAAACCGGTTTTAAAGTCCGAGATGGCTGAGTTGATCCGAGATGAGCTTGATGAGGTGATCCGGTAATACTTTAGGTGGTAAGTTGGGATCTCAACAGTCCTGGATGGGCAACTGCCTATAGAAACCCCCGGTTGTTAACAGGCAGAAGCGGATTCCAGGATACAAATCGGGAAAGGAACGGGCGCCATGAAACGAATGAAGCTGAGCACCAAATTGATCGGAGGATTTGTCATCGTGGCGGTCATATCGGCCATCATCGGCGTGGCAGGCTATTTTTCCGTGAAATCGGCCAAATTCGCCCAGGACGACTTTGCCGCCGTATTTTACCCGGGTATCAATGGGCTGAGGACCATCGACGCGGCTATGCCGGGCATTTCCAGGGCCGAAAGAGTGCTCTGTTTTGAAAAGGACCCGGAAATCATCAAGCGCCAATACGCCCATCTGGACGAGGAATGGAAAAACGTGGAGGAAGGCTATAAGATTTACGATTCGCTTCCAAGGACTCCGGCAGAGGATGCGCTGTGGAAAGTGCTGGTGCAAAACATCGGCAAGTGGAAGACGTCATACGAACAGGTCATCGCCCTTGTCCAAAAGGGAGACCTGAGCGAAGCCCAGGCCTTGAGTTTCGGCGCGACCCGAAATCTCTATGAGAAAAACATGAATCCGCTGGATGAACTCATCAGCAGAAACAACGCCAGGGCCAAAGCCACCGATGAGGCCTTTAATAAAGCCAGCAATACGTTTCAGTCGATTTTCGAACTCATGATCTTGATCGGTGTAGCGGTATCGCTCTTTCTGGGAATCTATTTGTCGCTTTCCATCTCCCGGGCGTTAAACCGGGTCATCAGTGGTCTGCTCGAAGCCTCGGACCAAGTGGCGGCTGCCGCCGGACAGGTTTCCGCCGCATCCCTATCCTTGGCGGAAGGCTCTTCCGAGCAGGCGGCATCCGTGGAGGAAACCTCGTCGTCTATGGAAGAAATGGCCTCCATGACCAAACAAAACGCCAGCAATGCCGGACAAGCCGATTCGCTGATGAAACAGGCCAATCAGGTGGTCGGAAAGGCCAATGCGTCCATGAATCAGCTCACCAACTCCATGCAGGAAATCTCCCAGGCTAGTGAACAAACATCCAAGATTATTAAAACCATCGATGAAATCGCATTTCAAACCAATCTCCTGGCGTTAAACGCCGCGGTAGAGGCGGCCAGAGCCGGCGAGGCCGGGGCAGGATTTGCCGTTGTGGCCGATGAGGTCCGGAATCTGGCCATGCGGGCGGCAGAAGCCGCCCAAAACACCGCGGCATTGATCGAAGGAACCGTGAGAAAAGTCTCGGATGGCGCCGCATTGGTAAAATCCACCAGCGACGCCTTTGACGAGGTGTCCGGCAGCGCTAAAAAAGTGGGGGAACTAGTCGGTGAAATC
>JBJKSK010000016.1:0-4590 GCA_046704125.1 Desulfobacterales bacterium
TTTCAGGGCCAAGTTCCACCTGACCGGCTATGCCCGGCCCACGAGTCTTACCCGGGCGCTGGCCGAACTGGCCTCCCGGGCGGCGGCGGCCATCGGCCTGGAAATCGCCGGCATCGACCTGATGGTCGATGCGCAGGGCCAGCCCCTGGTCATCGAGGCCAATTACGCGCCCGGGTTCCAGGGGCTGGAGCAGGCCACCGGCCTGGACATCGCCGGGAAAATGATCGACTATGCCCTCGAGCGCCACCGGCGTGAGCACGCCGGCCGCTTGCCGGCCGGAGAAAGGACCTGAATGCGAATCACTGAATTGGAAAAATCCAGCGCCAACGGCTTGACCCGGGTGTCGGCCACCGTCACCTGGGAAGACTGCCTCCAGCCGGAAAAGCGGGTCTTTATCGAGACCGAGGAGGCCTTCGGCGACGACCTGTCGGCCAACCCCCAGGCCTTTCTGGTGGGCTGTCTCATACCGGCCCTGCACTTTGGCGAACACCGTCTGGTGATCGACTCCCCCCTGTGCCCGACGCTTTTCGAAGGGCTTCACCGGATCATGGCCCAAATGCAGCTATGGACCCAGGGCCAGATGAAACCCCTGACGATTCAGGCGCCGGCCAAGGCGCTTCCCGCCAAACGGTCCATGCCCCGCAGGGCCGGCATGTTTCTGTCCGGCGGCATCGACTCCCTGGCCACCCTGCGGCTCAACCTGCTGCACTATCCCCAGGACCACCCGGGGCGCATCCGGGACTGTCTGCTGGTGCACGGCTTTGACATCGGGGGGGTGGTGGCCAGGGGAATGAAATACCCGGTCTTCGAACGGGCCAAGGCCGCCATGGCCCCGGTGGCCCAGGCGGCGCAGACAACTATGATACCGGTCTACACCAACCTCCGGCTCCAGTGCGATAACCGGGACCTGAGGATGAACCGGTTTTTGTGCGCCGTGCTGGCTGGCGAGGCCCATGCCTTTACCACCCGGCTGGACATCGTCTACCTGGCCGCCTCCTACGACATGGCCAACCTGGTGCCCTGCGGCTCGCACCCCATGATCGACCCTGAATTTTCCAGCTTCGATCTGAGCCTGCGCCACCGGGATGTGGAATACACCCGCATCGAGAAGCTGCGCCTGATCGCCGATTGGGATGTGGCCCTGCAGCACTTCCGGGTCTGTTTGGCCAACGTCCCGGACCGGCTCAACTGCGGGCGCTGCGAAAAGTGCGTGCGCACCATGACCGGGCTGGTGGCCGTCGGCGCCCTGCATAAAACCCGGGCCTTTGTGGAAGACGACGTGGCCCCGGAGCTGTTTGACAACTTCTCCATCACCATCCGCCACCGTCAGCCCTTTTACCTGGAACTGCTCGACGACCTGGAAAAGGTGGGCCGCCAGGATCTGGCCGCCATAATCCGGAGAAAGCTCGCCGAGCCCCCCCCGGCAGCCCATTGACCGTCCACCGGCCCGCCTGACCTCATGGGGGAGCCCGCCCCGTGACCACCCGTTGAAACCGCACCGGGCTGCCCCCGCCTCGCTGGGCCGTCTGTTTTTTCCCGCCTTGGCCCCGATGGTTGAGAATTTCAGATCCATGGTTAATATGTGGGGACATGGCAAGGATCTGAACCAAAACCAAGGAGTGGTGAACATGGAATCTTCCCAAGGCGGCCAACCGCTTCACTCGGTGCTCAGCCTGAATCCCCTGGTGGCTTTCTGGCAAAACGAACTGGTGCCCCGGTGCTCGCATTTGGCCACCATCTTTGAAACGATTCAAAAACAGCTTGCCGACAACCAGCTGCTGACCCATGACCCCGTGGATCCCCAGGTGCTCAAGGCGCATCAGGAAGCCCTGGTTCCCCTGATGTCGGTGGCTTTCCCGGCATCCCGGTGGCACGCGGAAATCGCCGGCGCCCTCACCCCGTTTCAGCAACAACCCTTTTACGGCACCCCGGCCTTCTACGCCCTGATGGTTGGCGACGACGGCCAGCTAAAGGGCCACATCCGCGGCGGAAACGCGCAAGACTCCTCACGCCACCGCAAAATCCGGGCCTACTGGCTGATTCTGGATAAAATTTACGGCATCCATCAAAGCCGGGAGGTGCCCATCGTCAGGGTGGTGCCCGACCCCAAGACCGGGCTGGACCGCTATTACCGGATATCGCCGGACTGGCAGTTCGTGGAGGTGAACAGCGTCGTGCCGCCGCCGGCGTTGAGCGAAGCCCAGAAAAGCCGGATTCTGGAAAATATCACGGATCTGGAGGTGCTGGAATCCCTCATCTCTTTGAATAAATTTGAATTTCGAGGATTCATCGTGCTTCGCGCCCTGGATGTGACCGAAACCGAAATGGTCATGGCCCTTGAACAGAGCCTCATCGACCAGGAATCGATCTTTTCCGCCGAAGGCTTCGGACGCCTGCAGCATCAGCTGCGCACCCTGTTCGGACGCCCGGAGCTGCGCGCCGGGCTGGGCGCATTGAGAAGCGAGGAGGTGCTGGTCATCAATGACGGGGATCAGACCTCGGCCAACTGCATTTACCGCAATTCCAGCCACATCCCCCTCAAGGAGCTGGAGAATTCGGTGTGGCTGGCGGCAGTCAAACAGGCAAAGGTGCTCACCATTGCGGACCTGGAGGAAAAATCCCTGAAATGCCTGGCCGAAAAGGACGCCGTGGCCGCCGGAGCGCGCTCCATGCTCATCGCCCCGCTGCACTTCAAAGGCAAAATCATCGGTACATTCCAGATCATGAGCCCGACGCCAAAAGCCCTCGGCCCCATCGACAAGCTGCTGGTGCAGCAGGTGGCGCCCTTGTTCTCCGTGGCCCTGAAGCGCGGGCTGGACGATATGAACAACGAGGTCCAGGCCATCATCAAGGAAAAATGCACCGCCGTGCACCCCTCGGTGGAATGGCGGTTCGAACAGGCCGCCCTGCGGCATATGGACCGGATGCGCATGGGTCAGTCCTCGGAAATGGAGCCCATTGTCTTTAAAAAGGTCATTCCCCTCTTTGGTCAGACCGACATCCGGGGATCATCCGAGGCACGCAACAAGGGCATCCAGCTGGATCTGGTCGACCAGCTCATGCTGGCCCGCGATGTGATCCAGCGGGCCGGCGAGGTCAAGGACTGGCCCTTTATCAAGGAATTCCGGTACCGGATCGAAAACCAGGCGGAGGCCATCCAGAAGGGGTTGTTTTCCGAGGCCGAGACGGCCACCATCCATTTCTTGCAGCATGAGGTGGAACCGGCCTTTGGGGAGCTCATGGGCCTGGGGCCCCGTGTGGCCCAGGCCATCGGCGCCTATACCAAGGCTCTGGACCCGGCTTTGGGCTTCGTGTACCGCAAGCGCAAAGAGTTCGAGGAAAGCGTGTCGATGCTCAACAAGCGCCTGTCCGCCTATCTGGACCAGGAAGAGGCCAAGGCCCAGAAGGATTTTCCCCACTATTTCGAAAAGCATCAAACCGACGGCGTCGACTATGTGATCTATCTGGGCGAGTCCATGGCAGAAGACGGCAGGCTCATGGCCTTTCACGTGCAAAACCTGGTGCTGTGGCAGCTGATGGTGGCCTGCGGAATGGCGCGGCACACGCTGGACATCCAGCCCGAACTCAAGATTCCGCTGGATACATCGCATCTGATTCTCTATCAGAAAACGCCTCTGTCCATCCGGTTTCGATATGACGAAAAACGCTTCGATGTCGACGGCGCCTATGACATCCGCCACGAAATCATCAAATCCCGCCTGGACAAAGCCACCATCAAGGGCGGCGGCGAACGCCTGACCCAGCCGGGCCGCATCGCCATCGTCTATTCGCAGCCCGACGAAAACCGCGAAATTCGACGGCACATCGAATTTCTCCAGGCCGACGGTCAGCTGACCCAGGAGCTGGAAAGAGTCGAGCTCGAAGACCTGCCGGGAATCCGCGGGCTCAAGGCGGTGCGGGTGGGCATTGCCCTAAACGCCTACCCGATGGCCCAGGGCATTGAGCAGCGCGCCGGCTGACCCGGCCGGCCGCCAAGGGAAAGCCGGTCGATTCAGGGTGTGGACTCATCCGCCAGGTGATGATGGATTTTCATGCCAGTTGGCCATCCACGGCCTTTGCGGGTTTCGTCAACTTCTTTCTCGAGGCCGGATAGAGCCGGGCGGAGAATCCAAGGCGGTCTAAAAAAGAGAAAAAGACGGCTTAAAACCGGAACAGGCTGTTCTTGGTTTCGTAGAATTGCTTGAGAAACGCGATTTGCGCCTTCAAGGCCTGATAGTGGCCGTCTTCCCACGTGCCCAGATCCAGGAAAAACTGCTTCATCGCCTTGTCCTCCACATTTTTGGCCATTTCCCGGTAGGCGGCTCCGGCTTCCAGCTCAAGCTTGATGCCGATGGATAGAGTGGCGATTTCAAAAAGCCGATCCTTTACGACGTCATTGAATCCTCTGCTAAAAATTGGACTTTCGGCATCGGCGAAAGACTCCAGTTTCCCGATTTTGGGCACTTCCACCGGCTGTTTGTTGAAATAGGCTTCGGCCATTTTTTGCAGGTAGGCAAGATGCTGGTCTTCATCCCTGGACAGCTTGCCAAACACCTCCTTGGCCTTGGCATCGGAGACCTTTTCAGCCGC
>JBJKSK010000017.1:0-7547 GCA_046704125.1 Desulfobacterales bacterium
CGTAAAAAACATGAATGACCACGTGGCCGTAATCCAGAAGCGCCCAGTGCCCTTCGGTTTTTCCCTCCACGCTCAGAGGCCGGATGCCTTTTTTCTTGAGGTGGCGCACCACATGATCGGCAATTGCCGTCACCTGTCGGTTGGAACGTGCCGAGCAGATGATGAACACATCGGCGATGGAGGTCAACTCCCCGACGTCAAGCACCACGGGAGCCAACGCCTTTTTGCCGCAGACGGCCTCTATGTAGGGATCCAGTGACGGATCGCACGCTTGGGTCATCGATAAATCCCTCTTTGAAGAATAAAATCGGCTACCGCCGGCGGCACGAATTCCGCGATGGGCTTGGCGGTGCGCACACAGTTTCGGATGGTGGTGGCGGAAATGTCTATGGGAAAATTTTCCGCCAAAAAAATGGCCGGGTGGCCCTGGCGCCGAAATGCCCGGGTATCGGCATCGAAATGATATTGATCGGAAATGTGCTGCCGGACAAACCGGCTTGCGGCTGCCGCCGGCCCGTCGACAACCGCAGAACCGGGGCGGCTCATCACGATCAGGGAAATGCGGCGCAGCAGGCGGCGCCATGACTTCCAGGAGCGGATTTCAAAAAAGGCGTCCACCCCAAGGATCAAAAACCCAACCGTACCTGGGACCCAAGACTCCTGGCAGCCCCGTACCGTGTCGATGGTATACGATGGGCCCCGGCGTCGAAGTTCCATATCGCTTACCTCAAGAGCCGGGCGCCCGGCTACGGCTAACCGGATCATCTCCAGTCGATCCGCGGCGTCGGCCAACTGATCCACCGGTTTGTGAGGCGGCAGCAAGGCGGGAATCAGGCAGATCCGATCCAGTTGAAATTGATCCCGAACCGCTTCGGCGGCACGGATATGGCCCCAGTGAACGGGGTTAAACGTGCCGCCAAACAAACCCATACGGCTGCCCATGGGTGGCCCGCTCACAGGCTGGTATCGGCGGTCAGCGCCAGATTATCCCGGTGAATCACTTCGTCATAGGGTTTTTCGCCGAGCTTTGCCTTGATCTGGTAGGTTTTTAGCCCCATGATTTTGCGGATGTCCGTCGCGCTGTAATTGACCAACCCGATGCCCAACGTGTCTCCGGCGCCGTTTTGAAACGCCACCGGCGCGCCCACATTGAAATCGCCCTCGACCGCTACAATGCCGCTGGGCAGGAGGCTTTTGCCTAACCGCAGGATCGCGTTGGCCGCCCCCTCATCGAGAGATATCACTCCCTTGGGTTTCAAGGTAAAGGCCATCCAACATTTTCGGCTGGCAAGTTTTTGCCCGCGGGGCACGAAATAGGTTCCACTGGCCTCGCCGTCAAAAAGCCGCAGCAGGATATCGGGACGGCTGCCCTTGGCGATGACCATGGGAATTCCGGCGGCCGTGACCTTTCTGGCCGCCCGGATCTTGCTCAACATCCCGCCGGTGCCCAGAGAACCGGGAATGGCACTGGCCATAGTCTCGGTGTCCTTGACGATGGTTGCAACGGTGGTGATCAACTCGGCATCCGGGTGCACCCGCGGGTCACTGGTGTATAGTCCGTCGATGTCCGTGAGGTTGACCAGCACATCGGCATCCATCAGCAGCGCGATCATCGCGGCGAGGTTGTCGTTATCCCCGAATTTGATCTCTTCGACCATTACCGTATCGTTTTCGTTGATAATGGGCACCACTCCCCACTCCAGCAGGGTATTGATGGTGTTTCGGCCGTTTAGATAACGCTTGCGGTTATTGAGATCTTCGCTGGTCAACAGGATCTGAGCCACCTTTCGGCCATGCTCGCTGAAGGCTTTCTCGTATTCAAGAATAAGCCCGGCCTGTCCCACGGCAGACACCGCCTGCCGCTGTGGGATTTCGTCGGGCCGCCGGGCCAGCCCGATTTTGCGCAGCCCGGAGGCCATGGCGCCCGAAGACACCAGGATCACGTCCAGGCCCCGCGCCATCAGAGAACTGATTTGACAGCTGATGTCACCGATAATCGACAGGTTCAGCCCATTGTCTTGGGTCAAGACGTTGCTGCCGACTTTGACGACAATTCTCCTGGCCCCTTTAAAAGTCTGAATGCGTTGGCTGTAGTTCATTCGAGGCGTCAAGTAACCGGGTGATATGGGCCAGCAAAATATCCAGCCCTTGTCCGGTGGCCGCCGAAATTTCCAGCGGCGATGGACCGGAAAACGCCGCTTTAAACGCGGCGGCTGCCGGTGCCGCTTCTGGCAGATCCATTTTGGTGAGCACGACCACCTGCGGCTTGATGGCCAGCGTGTCGCTGTGCAGTCTCAATTCGGCATTCAGGGTGCGATACGCGCGAAACGGGTCGGTGGCATCGATGCCTGAAGCATCAATGAGGTGGACCAGGATCCGGGTTCGCTCGATGTGGCGAAGAAACCGGGTACCCAGTCCCGCACCCTGATGGGCGCCCTCAATGAGTCCGGGAATGTCCGCCACGACAAAAGCGTCCCCGGGTCCTGCGGTGACCACACCCAGGTTGGGTGTCAGCGTCGTAAAGGGGTAATCGCCGATTTTGGGCCGGGCCGAAGAAATCCGGCTGATCAGTGTGGATTTGCCAGCATTGGGAAGCCCGATAATGCCAACATCGGCGATGAGTTTGAGATCGAATTTAAGCCGAAGGGCTTGGCCCGCCTCGCCGGGTTGGGCGAAGCGTGGCGTGCGGTGGGTCGAGGAGGCAAACCGCTTGTTTCCCTGGCCACCCCGGCCGCCTCGTGCCACGATCACCCGATCCCCATCATGGATGAGATCGGCCACGAGCCGGTCGGTTTCCGCATCGCGGATAAGCGTTCCCAGCGGGACTTCCAGAACCAGGTCTTTGCCGCCTTTCCCGGTTTTGAGACTGCTTTGGCCAGACGACCCTTTCTCCGCGCGAAAGTGGGTGATGTTGCAAAAATGGCATAGGTTGCGCCTACCCTTGCTGGCCACGACGATCACATCGCCACCCTTGCCACCGTCGCCTCCGTCAGGCCCGCCCTTGGGAATGAAACGCTCACGCCGGAAGCTCACGCAACCGGCTCCGCCATCCCCGGATTGAACGGTAATTAGGGCTTCATCGATGAATTTCACGCGGCATATACGCTCACTTTTTTACGCGTGCGACCCAATCGCTCATAAGCCACGACCCCGCCGATCTTGGCAAAAAGGGTATAGTCCCGGCCCACGCCGACATTCTCCCCGGGGTGAATGCGGGTTCCCAACTGGCGGACCAGAAAACTGCCGGCCTCAACGGTCTGCCCGCCGTAGCGTTTGATCCCTCGTCGTTGGCCGTTGCTGTCGCGGCCGTTTTTTGAGCTGCCGCCTGCTTTCTTATGTGCCATGGTAATATTCTCCTGCGAAACCGGATTGCTTATACTTCGATCGAATCGATAAACACCGCTGTAAAAGGTTGACGGTGCCCCTGCTTTCTCCGGTACCGTTTCCGCCGTTTGAACGTAAAGACCAAAATTTTCTTGGCCTTGTCCTGTGCCACGATGTGACCTCGGACAACCGCACTGGATACCACCGGCGTTCCGACATTGAGGTTTTCTCCGTCAGAGACCAGCAGTACCTGGTCAAAATCCACCGTGCTGCCGACGTCACCGGCCAGTTTTTCGACCCGGAGGATATCGCCCGGCTGGACCCTGTATTGTTTTCCACCTGTATGGACTACCGCGTACATCACCCTCCTCCTATACCTAATAACTGGTTGGATATTAAAAATTGACAATTTGCGGGATTTCATAGGATTTGTCAAGGATATTTTCCAGTGGTGCTTCATGATGTTTAAGATCGTGTTTTGCGCTGCTTCTACCTGAAATTTGCGGTCCTGTCCAACCCTACTGGCGAAATCGTCCCCCCCCCTCGCACATAACTTTCGATCAAGGCTTTCCGGTGCGTGCACAGCCTTTTGAATCGATTCTTAATTCCAGTTGCCGGCGAAAAGAAAGAGCCTTGACTTTTATAAGGCCCGACGGTATCAGAGCAGACGAAAAGTGGCCTTCTGGCCTTAACAGGAAAGACGGTGAAAATCCGTCGCGGACCCGCCGCCGTGACCGGGGACGAAAACCGCCAAACAGCCACTGTTCCACGGAATGGGAAGGCGCGGTGAGTAGACTGATCCGGAAGCCGGAAGACCTGCTTTCGCGAAAACAGTTTGGCTCAGCCTCTCGGGACTCTGGGGGCGCAATAGGCGGTTTTGGGGTTAAATACGGAAACTCCCGATCCAGCATGGGTCCGGAGTTTTTTTTTGCCCAGTCCGAAAGGGCGCTCATTTGATGTGGCTTTTGCCGATTCGGCGAGGTGAATCATGAATCTTAATGAATTCAAACATGGCGGTGATATTCAAAATCTGGCGCATCGAGCCGGATGCCGGATCGAAGAGCTTCTGGACTTTAGCGCGAACCTAAATCCGCTGGGGCCCCCCGAACGGCTTCGGCCGCTCATTTCCCGAAACCTTGGCGGTGTCACGCATTATCCCGATCCCCACTGCACCGTTTTTTGCGAACGTATCGGCGCTCGGTTTTCCATAGCCCCGGACCGCGTGGTCTGCGGCAACGGCTCAACGGAACTTCTGTTTGCCCTTCCGGGCGTTTTGGGGGTGCGTCGAGCAGTTATTCCCGCGCCAAGCTATATTGATTACGCCACTGCCGCAAAAAAAGCGGGTTTGGAAATCAGGTTCGTTCTTCTGAATGCGGAACAGGGATTTGCCGTTGACCGGCAAAAAATAGAAGAAAACTTAACCGGCGCAGAAATGGTACTGGTCGGTCAGCCGGGAAACCCCTCGGGCGCTATGACCGATCCGGATTTGCTTTTATCCCTTGCGGATAGGCACACCGGCACCTTCTTTGTCGTGGACGAAGCCTTTGCGGATTTCGTTGATAACTATGAAAGCCTGGTTCACCACCAACGGCCAAACCTTATCGTGTTGCGCTCCATGACCAAATTCTACGCCATTCCCGGACTGCGTCTCGGGTATGTCGTGGCTTCAACGTCCATTGCCAAACGAATGAAAGCCGCCCTTTTGCCCTGGTCCGTCGGAAACCTGGCCCAGGCCGTGGGCGCGGCGATCCTGGAAGACCAGGATTATGCGGAAAGAACCCGCGAGACGGTCACGCGGCTTCGGAAGCAATTGAGCGAGGAACTTTCCGGCCTGGGAGGCCTTACCGTATTTCCATCGGTGGCCAACTACCTGCTGGTCCGGTTGGACCGGGCGGAGCGCAATGCCCGGAAACTTGCCGAAAGCCTTCTTTCCCGTCGCATCGCCATTCGGGTCTGCGATAACTACAAAGGACTGGACGATACCTATTTCCGAGTGGCGGTTCGCACGCAAGAAGAAAACAGACGGCTTCTTTCAGCCCTGGCCGAGATACGGGGATCGAGTTGCCAGATCAAGGCCCGGTTTCGTGCCCGTCCCCGAGTGCCGGCCGTCATGTTTCAGGGCACCGCCTCCAATGCCGGGAAAAGCGTTCTCACAGCCGCCTTTTGCCGAATTTTGCTTCAAGACGGCTTCCGAGTGGCCCCCTTCAAGGCCCAAAACATGTCCCTGAACTCTTTTGTCACCCGGGACGGCGGAGAAATGGGCAGGGCCCAGGTGGTTCAGGCCCAGGCATGCCGTCTGGATCCGGATGTGCGCATGAACCCCGTGCTGCTGAAACCCTGTTCCGATACCGGCTCCCAGGTGATTCTCATGGGAAAACCCGTGGGCAATAAGGATGTCAACGGCTACATCGAGTACAAACCAAAGGCTTTTGAAATCGTACAGCGGGCCTACTCGTCGCTTTCCGCCGAGGTAGACGCCATGGTCATCGAAGGGGCCGGGAGTCCCGGGGAGGTCAACCTCAAGCGCCACGACATCGTGAACATGGCCATGGCCGAATTTGCCCGGGCGCCGGTGCTGCTGGTGGGCGACATCGATCGCGGCGGGGTGTTTGCCGCCTTTATCGGCACCCTGGAAGTCCTTTCAGAGCCGGAGCGAGCGATGGTGGCGGGCTTTGTGGTAAACCGGTTCCGAGGCAATCCGGCGCTTCTCGACAAGGCGTTTGACTACGTTCAGGGCCATACCGGCCGTCCCACCTTCGGGCTGATTCCCTATATTCACCCCCTGGGGCTTCCCGAAGAAGACTCGGTGAGTTTCAAGGCCCGGGACTTGTCGACTGCTTCCCGCCACGATGATCAGGTGGAAATTGCACTGATCGATCTTCCCCATATTTCAAACTTCACCGACTTCGACCCCTTCGGGCTGGAGCCAGACGTCTGTTTTCGGGTGGTGCGCAGCGCAGAGACCCTCGGAACTCCCGACGCGGTGATCCTGCCCGGCAGCAAAAACGTGCCCGGCGATCTTTCTTTTCTGCGGGAAAGCGGTCTGGCCGAAAAAATTGTTGGCCTGAGAGGACAGGGGCGTTATATCATCGGTATCTGCGCAGGCATGCAGATGTTAGGAGAGGTGATCAAAGATCCCCACGGCATCGAATCGGACCGCAGGCCCCGGACGGGCCTGGCCCTGCTGCCGATCCAAACGGTGCTTCAGGAAGAAAAAATGCTGACCGCCACCAACGCGCGGCACACGGCCTCCGGCTTTTCACTGAGAGGCTACGAGATTCACCATGGGGAGAGCACCGGCGAAAATCTCTTGCCTGCGATGGTTCGCGAGGACGGGAAACCTCTGGGTTTCGCGTCCGCCGACGGCCGGGTATTTGGCACCTACCTTCACGGGCTCTATGACAACGACGCTTTCCGCCGCTGGTTCATCGACTCGCTTCGAAAGAGCCGGGGGCTGTCTCCTCTGAATAAAATTCAGGCGGTTTTCGATATCGAGCCCGCCCTGGACCGGCTGGCCAATATTGTCCGGGAGCATCTGAACGTGACAGCGATTTACGAAAGGATGGGACTTCATTGATTTCCCTTATCGGGCAGATCTGGATGGCTCTGGCCATAGATCTCCTTCTGGGGGATCCCCGGTGGCTGCCTCATCCGGTGAGGTTCATCGGCGGTTTGGCCCTGCGTCTGGAAGCACCCATGCGGCAACGATTCGCATCCGCCAAAACCGCCGGTCTGGTGACTGCTCTGACCGTCATCGGCGGTACCGCCATAGCTGCCTGGAGCTGTCTCGCGGTTGCCGGTCGCATCGCTCCCTGGCTGGCGCATGTAGTGGCCGTTGCCATGCTTTATACCACCTTTGCCGCCAAGGATTTGGAGCGTCACGGCAAGTCCGTGTCAGCGGCCCTCGTGCCGGGTAACCTGCCTCTGGCACGGCAGCGGGTTGCCTTAATCGTGGGGCGGGACACCGAGCCCCTGGATGAAAACGGCGTGACGCGTGCCGCCGTGGAAAGTGTGGCTGAAAATACGGTGGATGGGGTTATCGCCCCCCTGTTTTTTGCTTTTCTGGGTGGACCCGTGGCGGCCATGGCCTATAAAGCCGCGAGTACCCTGGATTCCACCTTCGGCTATCGCAACGAGCGCTATCTTCGATTCGGCTGGGCCTCGGCCAGAATCGACGACGGAGCCAATTATCTGCCAGCCCGCGTCAGCGCATGGCTCATGGC
>JBJKSK010000018.1:0-2919 GCA_046704125.1 Desulfobacterales bacterium
GGGCACCGGTGTGGATGACACCGGTTTGAAGCGAAAGATCGCGGCCATCGAAAAGGGGCTTTCACTCAATCGCCCGGATCCCGCCGATGCCATCGATGTGCTGGCCAAAGTCGGCGGTTACGAGATCGGCGGGCTGGCCGGCCTGGTGCTGGGGGCCGCCGCCCGGGGCATTCCCGTGGTCTGCGACGGATTTATCTCCACAGCCGGGGCTTTAATTGCCTGTGAACTGGCCCCGGGGGCCAAGCATTACCTGTTTGCCAGCCATCGCTCCGTGGAGCCGGGCCATCGGTTCATGCACCAGAGATTGGGCGTGGCACCGCTGCTGGACCTGGGGCTTCGACTGGGCGAGGGAACAGGAGCAGCGCTGGCCATGGAAATCATCGATGCCGCCACCCGGGTGCTGGCCGAAATCCGCACCTTCGAAGAGGTGGCCATCGCCGACGCGCAACGGTAGAGCTGAAGTGGCGCAATGAGGCGCCGTGCCGGACCCGTCACCTCATTGCTCCATTTTTTTTCGTGCCGGCCCCCCGCGGACAGACAACCCATCGAGATCGATCCGCGCGCGCCGCATGGACATTGGTTCCACCAAAATGGGCGTTATTCGGTTCTTTTTCCCACCACGTAGTCGACGGTGATTTTGTCCTTTCCACCGGCAATCCTCAAAGGCATGGGTTTGAGGACCAGGGAGGCCGTCAGAGTTCCGGAGGCTTTGATGGCATTTAGCATCACCTTCTCGGTATAGATGGTGGAGATTTTTTCCAGCACATGAGCACCGCCGACGACCAGGACCCGGTCGGGAGTGAGTCGGGCGCTTTTTAGAAGCAGATCGCCGGGAAGCCGCCCAGCCCAGTTGACCTGAACGGGAATTTCCTTTTTGGTCGTAATGTCCATGGTCACCGTGACCGTGGGCTGTTCCACCCGCTTGAGAAAAATTCCCGGAGGCAAATTGACGTTATCGCCCGTGATGCTAAACGTGTTGGTGCCCGCCACGGCCTTGCTCAGGTCCAGAGTCACCTGGACCTGATCGGGCCGCAGGGACTTGATCAGCGTCCCGGCTCCACTGAGCTGCAGCTGCTCGGTATTGACCGAGGTGTCAAGAATCTCCATGGTCGGGTTCCGGTTCATATACTCAATTGGAACATCAAGCGTGATTATCGAGTTCTGGCCGCGGGTAAAGCTAAACCAGACGCCGACGATAAAAATCACCGAACAGGCCGCGGCGGCGGCGATTTCTATTTTTTCTTTCTTGAGCTGGCTCCATCCACCGGTGGCCCCTCCGATATGTTCCTCGATCAATCGGACCAGTTCACCCTTTCGGTTGACGGTACGGATCTGGTTCCCCTTGGCCACGGCCACCGTCCCGCGCTCCTCGGAAACCAGAACGGACAAGGCATCGGTGGCCTCCGCCATGCCGACTGCCGCCCGGTGGCGGGTGCCGTAGTGGGAAGGAAGATCGGTGCGCTGGGACAACGGCAAGATCACGGCCACCTCGGTGATCTGATCCCCCCGGATCACCGCCGCGCCATCGTGAACCGGGTTGTTATGCCAGAAAATACTCATGATCATCTCCCGGGAAACCAAACCGTCCCAGACGATTCCGGTCTGGGTCACCTCGGAGAGATCTTCCTTGCCCGGAAAGACGATCAGAGCGCCGCACCGGGTCTGGGCCAGGTTGAACACCGAGTCCACGATGGTGTCCACGGGTGTTTTGCCGCTGCGGTACTGCACCCCCCAGAGAATTGTCCTGAGGTTTTTAGCCTGCAGCACGGAGCGGATCTCGTTTCGAAATACTACGATGATGATCAGGGCGGCCGCCGTGGTAATGCCTTGGATAGCCCAACTGGTGACCACCAGCCCCAGAAAAGAGGCGATTCTCTGGAAAAACCACAGAAACGCGATGACCAGCAACACCCTAAACACGCTGGTCTTTCGAAACAGCACGTAGAACCGGAACAGGATGTAGCTGTTCAGCGTGATATCCACCACATCCTGCCAGCGGATCGTATTTAGAAAATGGACGATGCTGTTCATGGGCGATTATTCCGTGATGCTGAACCTGAGCACCTTCATCAAGCGGCCCTGATCGTCATGGATCTCCACCCTCCATGGGCCGATGTCGGCCTCCCGGAGGTGAATCGAACTAAACGTGGCCCAGCGGGGCGGTTTGAGAAAAAGATTGATCTTAGTGACCAGCTTGTCCCGGTAAAACCAGCTGTCGGAGACAAAAATCTCGCCGGGTACGGGGTCAAAACTGCTGAAGCATAATACCTGGCCGATGGAGACGGGAAAGGCGATGGCCGTGTTTAGCGGCGCAGAATCCCGAATGCTTTCGCACATGACCGCCTCGACCAGCTTAAGCTTTGCCGGTGTAGAAGCCTCCTGGTTGCTCCCGGCTTTTTCACTGGCGCCCATGGCGGGGGTCATCGCCAGTGCGACTTCAAACACCACAACGATGAGAAAACGCAGTTTCATAGCCACCTGCCGAATTTGAATGACCGAAAGTCTTTTGACTTTTAGTCGGTCAATGGGGCAATTTCAACGAAAATATCCAGCAGCGACCTTTCAAAGGGCGATATCGCGGATGCCCTTTTTCTCAGGCCGCTTTGAGCATTGACAAAGCATATGTCGGGGGTTATTATGAATAGAAATTTTTAATATCGTACCGGGTTGCGGTGCGCGGCAAGGGTTTCAGGTTCACCGCGAGCCGTACACCGGTTTTCATTTTTGCACGAAGGAGGATTATCATGCTTGAAGTCACCGAATCGGCAACCCACCAGATTGCCGAGTATTTCAAAGGAAAAGACGTGGCGCCCATCCGCATTTTTCTCAACGAAGGCGGCTGAGGCGGACCATCTCTGGCCATGGCTCTGGATGAGCCTAAAGACAGCGACAAAACTTTCGACATCGACGGGTTCAAAT
>JBJKSK010000019.1:0-6785 GCA_046704125.1 Desulfobacterales bacterium
ATCCTGGAGCGTATGAGTCCAGGGCCCGGGTCTGCGCCGGATCGAAAATGTCGTGACGAAAGGGCAACTCATCGAAATATCAGTGACAACTTCGTATTTGCCGCGATCGACGCGAACAGCCAAAAGAGCACCTGCAGCATTCCTCTGGAGGGCTCCGGGTCTCTATTGAAACAATTCAAAGCAATGGCCAAAAACGCAATGGGCAACGCCGAGGCCTTCGGTGAAAAGGACAGCCATGAAAATTGAACTCATCAGCGGCCAGGACCAGCAGGCCAGAATCCGAAAGACGGAAATCCCAAAAAAAACCGAGTCCACGGCCATAGCGGGTGAAACCCGGCAAACCAGCGATACGGTCAGTCTGTCATCGGCATCCAAGGAAATGCAGGTGGCCATCGCAGCGGTGGCCACTGCCCCGGACACCCGTGCCGACGAAGTGGCCAAACACCGGCAGGCCATTGAACAAGGCCAGTATGAGATAAATCCCGAAAAAATTGCTGAAAAAATCGTCGGCAGCTTCATCAACAACCCGGCATAATTGCCCTGGGCTGTGCTCAACAGGCAATTTTTTCCCATCTTAGCCGAAGGCGTTACCCCCACAGTTATCTTTAATTATTTGATAATAAAATGAAAAAAACTTTTTTTCAATACCGGCCCAAGCTGGCTTTTTTTTTGCGATACTGCTGTCAAAGGAGCATATTGCGATGACACACATTTCGATGATTCGTGGAAGCGGGACGGTTGTACCAAGATCCGGCGACACCCAGGGAACCGGCAAAGGCTTCGATCAACAGTTGGCTCAGGCTATTCAGGACACCCCGCAAGGCGTCTCGGCAGCCGTGTCCAGTGGTCTGGGAGAAATTCAGGCCACTTTGCCAGCGAGCAAAATCACGTCTCCGGCCATCACTCAGGCTGAAGGGCTGCTGAGTCTGATGGATACCTACGCGAAAAACCTGCAAGACCCGAGCAAAAGCCTCCGACAGTTCGAACCCGTATTAAAGGCCATGAAAAACCAGGCCACGACGCTGTTGGCTGTGTCAGGAGACGACGCTCACCTGCATGCGCTTGCCCAGCAACTGGCGGCGACCGCAGAGGTGGAAACCATTAAGTTTAATCGGGGAGATTACGTTTAAGGTTGCCCTTGAAGCTCACCCGCCTTGGCGGCAGCCCACAGAGCGTCAAAATCACTGCGGGTCAGCTTATCGATACGCTTTCCCTGGGCAGCGGCCAGGGCCTCCATGCAACGGAATCGTTTTTCAAACTTGTTGATGGCACCAGTCAGGGCCGTTTCCGGATGAATCCGCACAAACCGAGCCACGTTGGTCAGAGTAAGCAGTACGTCACCAAACTCCAGTTCTACCGCCTCACGCTGTGTTTGCCCTTCATCATTTCCCACCAGGGCCGTTTTAAACTCAGCCCACTCGGCTTCGGCCTGACTCATGACTCCGTGAAGGTCTTTCCAGTCAAAACCGGTACGCGCGGCACGCTCGGATACCCGGTAAGCCCTGATGATGGAGGGCATCCGGGTGGGAATGCCGTCTAAAGCAGATTCTTGACCGCGATGGTTTTTTTCCTGCTTCTTTATCTGATGCCACCGTTTGCGCACATCCGATGCCGTCTCGGCGCTCTCGCCACCAAAGACATGGGGATGACGCCGGATCATCTTCTCGGTGTTTTGCTCAGTGGCATCTTCGATGCAAAAAGAGCCGGCCTGCTCGTAGAGCGCGGCGATGAAAAAGAGGTGAAACAATACATCTCCAAGCTCTTCGCAAACGGCTTCCGGTGAACCCGTGGCGATGGCATCCACCAGTTCATAAGCTTCTTCGATAAAATAGACGGACATGCTCTTGGCCGTTTGCGCGCGGTCCCAAGGACAGCCAGATACGTCCCTGAGTTTTTGAATCAGGCCAATCATGCCGGCAAAAGCGGACAGGCGCCGGTTCAACGATGAGCCTTCCATGAATTTTTGACTTCCTGGATTTTACGGACAAACTGTTTTTTCATATTCGGGGAAACTATCTGGGCCATGGTCTCCGACAGGCGGGTCACATGAGGGGCAAGGAGAGAGTTTTCCAGCAGCGGAGACCCTTTGGGCAAGAAAGCCGTGAGGCTTAGCAGCAAAATCGCAGCGATCAGGATGCCTTTGATCATTCCGAAACTCGCCCCACAGACACGGTCCACCCAACCCAGGAAGGCAATGCTGAGCAGATACTTAATGACGACTCCGAGAATGCTGATCATCAGAAAAACACTACAAAAAAGGACGAAAAACGCCACCAAATTGAGAAAAACCGGATTGCCCATCCAGCGGGCCAGGAAGACGGCCAGTTCCCGGTAATAGGTATAGCCGGCATAAAATCCGGCCAGCACACCAATGAGTGAGGCCACCTCTTTGATCAATCCCCTGAAGATACCTCGGATCAGGCAAAACCCAAGGATGATCACCACAACGACATCAAAAGGATTCATGTATTTCCCTGCCCGCAATCCGACTCCGCAAGGCGGGCGCATGGCCTCCGCGAACCGGTGCGACAGACGATTGATTCGCGCTCTGGTTAAAAACTCTTAAAGAATTTGTAAAAACGATCTGGTAACAAAGCCTCCACATGGTGTCAAGGCTTTTTTCATGTTTCCGGGGGCTGAAAATGTTGTTTGCAATCGTTTTTGAAGCTATGCTATTATTTCAAATTTGGACTGACTTGGGGTAACCTCCAAACACCTCCACCGCCATGGAAGAAACTACAGACAACAAACAGATTCGCTTGGAGTTTTCCGATTTGCATCATGCCCGCCAACTCTTTGGCGAACACAACGGACATCTCAAGCGAGTCGCCGATGCAACGGCAGTGGCCATAGACGCCCGTGGCAACACGGTCTTCATCAAAGGAGACGCCATTGCCGCCGAGCTGGCCGAAAACATTCTCAATCAGCTCTACGGCCTGCTCAAGGAGCAGTACCCTATCTACCCCAGTGATGTGGACTATGCCATTCAGGTGCTCAGCGGCGACGACCGCGCCCAGCTCAAGAGCATCTTTCTGGACAGGGTCTTCGTGACCTCCAAAAAGACCGCTATCACTCCAAAGAGTCTGGCCCAAAAAAACTACATCGACGCCATCCGACGCCATGACATCGTCTTTGGCATCGGCCCGGCAGGCACTGGCAAAACCTATCTGGCCATGGCCATGGCCGTAGCCGCTCTGACCAAGGGCAACGTCAACCGAATCATCCTAACCCGCCCGGCCGTGGAAGCCGGCGAGGCATTAGGTTTTCTGCCCGGAGACCTGGCCGAAAAGGTGGATCCGTACTTGCGCCCACTCTATGATGCGCTGCATGACATGATGCGTTTCGAAAAGGTCTCCAGCCTGATGCAGCAAGGAATTATCGAAGTAGCGCCCATTGCCTTCATGCGGGGCCGGACGCTAAATGACTCGTTTATCATTCTTGATGAGGCTCAGAATACCACTTCTGAGCAGATGAAAATGTTTCTGACCCGTATCGGTTTCAATTCCAAGGCGGTGATCACCGGTGACATCACCCAAATCGATCTGCCGCCGGAAAAGACCTCGGGGCTCATCGAAGCCAAAAACATTCTCCAGGACATCGAAGGCATCGGCTTTGCCTTTTTTTCAAAGCGGGATGTGGTTCGACACCGCTTGGTACAAGACATCATCCGGGCCTATGAGGAACTGGATGCCATCAAGAAGAAAAACGGCCGCCGCCGAAGCTGAAAACAGAGGACAGGGAGGCGTCGCGGTACGGATCGGCACCGACCTCAGAGGATCCAGTACGCCATGAAGCCGGAAGGTATCCGAAAACGGATCCAGGATTTTTTCATGACAGACCGGTTTGCCCGGTGGGCGCTGCTTGCCGGGGTGACTCTGACTTTTATCATCGTGCTCTACCCCAGCCTGTTAATCACCCGTCACGTTTACAAAGTCGGAGACATTGCCGAACGAGACATCAAGGCGCCTCAGGATTTTTTCATCGAGGACACTGCCGCCACTAAAGCCAATCGCCGGCAGGCCGTCGATGCGGTGCTCACCGTTTATGACTACGATCCGCAACTGGCAGGGGCCATCGGAAAAAATGTCCGGCAGACATTTGCCGATTTCCGGTCCATGCTCAAGTCGGCCCCCCCCACACCGACAAAGGGCCGTTTGGAAGCACCGGCTTTTTACCCGCCCCCTCCCAAAGCTCCCAAGGCCACGGATGCGATCTGGAGCCGCCAGGCTAAATTCCAAGAACAACTCCATGTTTCTATCAGCAGCGATGCCTACCGCGCCCTTGTCGGAGAGTCGTTTTCTGCCGATATCGCCGACAAAATCGTTCAAATTCTTAGCGAAATCCTCTCCAATGGCGTGGTAGCCAACAAGGACCTCCTGCTCAAAGACGCGGATCGGGGCATCGTAATGCGCTCCGTGGGAACCAAGACGGAACAGACCGTTCATAACCTCAAACGCTTCTACGGTTTAGAGCAGGCCAAACCCATGGTCCGGGTGGTGGGCCAACCGATTCTCAAGGATGAAAACAGCACCGTGCGCAATGTCGTGGTGGAGCTTTCCCGTGGCCTGATCCAACCCAACATCACCTTAAACCGCAGCGAAACCGAGGAGCGTAAAAAACAAGCCGCCAGTGAAATCAAGCCTGTGCTTTACAAGATCAAGACCGGCGAGATGCTGCTGCGTGAAGGCGAGCGCGTCACAGAAATGCAGCTGCTCAAGCTAAAAGCGCTGCAGTCGCAGATCCACAATGAGCAGGCCATGACCACCGGGGTGGGGGCGGCCATGACCGTGATCTGTCTGCTAATCATATGTTATGTGATCGTTCTCCAACATGATTCCCACTTTACCTTGGATCTAAACCGCAACCTGTCGTTTATGGCCGCGACCTTGGTTTCCTTTCTGTTTATGGCCCGGCTATCGGCTGGCTTGACCGGCGCCGTGCTTCAGACCATGCCCTTTGCCGTCTCGGTGAAATCGATTCCGTATGGCATTCCACTTGCCGCAGCGGCCATGACGGTATGTCTGTTTCTGAGAATGCGCATCGCATTAGCCTTTTCCCTGGCGCTGGCGATCTGCACGGGAATTGTTTTCGGAAACCGGTTCGAGCTTTTTACTTATTTCATGCTCAATGGCGCCATGGGAGCCTACTGGATCAGGGACTGCAAGGAGAGAAAGGTCTTTATCCAGGCCGGACTGAAACTCGGGGTGCTCAACGTGCTGCTCACATCCGCCCTGACCGCGTATTCCGGAAATTTTCCATTAAATGACCTGCTGTGGGCCGTCACCTTTGCCTTTCTGGGAGGAATCGGTGCCGGGGTGGTCACCGCCGGTCTGGCCCCGCTGGTGGAAATCGCTTTTGGGTATACCACCGATATCACGCTGCTGGAGTTGGCCAATCTGGAGCAGCCGATTCTACGACGGCTGATGATCGAGGCCCCGGGCACTTACCACCACTCCATGATTGTGGGCTCCCTGGTGGAAGCCGCCGCCGGGGAAATCGGCGCCAACAGCCTGCTGGCCAAGGTCAGCGCCTACTACCATGACATCGGAAAAATCAAGCAACCACTCTATTTTATCGAAAATCAGGGCGGCGGGAAAAACAAACACGACAAACTCGCCCCATCCATGTCCAGCCTGATTCTGATCGCCCATGTCAAAACCGGAGTGGAAATGGCCCGAGAAAACAAGCTGGGCCGGGTGATCATCGACACCATTGCCCAGCATCATGGAACTAGCCTGATTCGTTTTTTTTATGAAAAAGCCAAACAACTCAAGGGCGAAGACGCTGTGCAAATAGACGACTACCGCTACCCGGGTCCCCTTCCCCAGACCCGGGAAGCCGGGCTGGTGATGCTCGCCGATGTGGTGGAAGCCGCCTCCCGGACCCTGGACAATCCGACGCCCTCGCGAATCCAGGGTTTGGTTCAAAACCTGATCAACAAGATCTTTTTCGATGGTCAGCTGGATGACTGCGAGTTGACTCTCAAGGATTTGCACAAAATTGCCAAGAGCTTTAACAAGATGTTATACGGCATCCACCATCACCGCATCGAGTATTCCGACAATGCGGCCGCAAACGGAAAAAGCAGAGATGGAAATATTGATCGACAACCGCCAAAAGCACCCGATCTCCCTGGGAAAAATTCAGAAAACAGCCCAGGACGTCTTAAACGCCTTGGCCTGTCCTGATGCCGAGCTGTCCATCGTAATCCTTGATGATACGGAAATGGCCAAACTCAATCGGGAATACCGCCACAAGGACGGGCCCACCAACGTCATCGCCTTTGCCATGCGAGAAGGTGATTTCGGAGACCTCAACACGGACCTTCTCGGCGACGTCGTCATCAGCCTGGACACGGCCCGACGAGAAGCCCTCGAGGAGGGCATTTCCGCGCACAAGCGCTTCAATCAACTCCTGGTTCACGGTATTTTGCACCTGCTGGGTTACGACCACGAAATCAGCCAACTCGAGGCCCAGCGCATGGAAGCCAAGAGCCTCGAGTTGATGGCCATAATCGGCGACCACTAAGGTGTAAACTCATGTATTTAACCACCGCCAACGAAATGAGGGACATGGACCGCCGGACCATCTCCCATTTTGGAATTCCGGGTCGAGTCTTGATGGAAAACGCCGGCCGAGGGGCCGTTTCTGTGTTTCTAGATCGCTTTGGCGATTTGAAAAACCGGCGCGTAGGCGTGCTGGCAGGCCGTGGAAACAACGGCGGGGACGGGTTCGTCATGGCTCGCTACCTGCACCAGCGAAACATCCCGGTAACGGTGTTTCTG
>JBJKSK010000020.1:0-2726 GCA_046704125.1 Desulfobacterales bacterium
CTGATGGTGTGGATCGACGTGCGGAAAATCTCCCAGCGGCGAATCCGAAGCCAGCTTTACTTCACTATATTCGAGGCGTTGAAGGCCGAAGGCATTGAAATTCCTTTTCCCCAGCGCGATTTGCACATCCGTTCCGGCCTCGATTTGAAACCGCCATTGACCCAGGTCCCCGCACCGGAAAAAAACAGCCCATAAACCGACACCGGCCATGGCCGCTTTGCGAAAAACCCTTTGCATAGAAAATAGAACATTGGACATTCTCCTTCTCTTTCCGCCCGTAGCCAAGCCCGGAGAGCCCCCGGCAGGCCTGGCCAGTCTGGCAGGCTGGCTTTCGGCAAACGGGAAATCGGCGGCGGTCATTGACGCCAACCTCGAAGGCATGGACTACCTGCTGGGTCTGGCTCCGGCGGCCCATGACACCTGGACCCGTCGTGCCCACCGAAATCTTTCCGGTCACCTGGACACCCTGCGGGACCCGACGGCCTTCCGACATCTTGACCGGTACAAGCGGGCCGTGGCCGACATCTCCAGGGCGCTGGAGACGGCCACAGAGGGAAGCGGCCTGAAAATCGGACTGGCAAACGCCCAGTCCGCCACCCTCGATCCGGTAAAAAGCGCCGATTTGCTTGAAGCCGCAGAGAACTTCGCGGCAAACCCTTATTTCCCCTACTTTGAAAAGCGGCTGACACCGGCGATAGAAGCCGGGGTGTCGGTGGTGGGCATCTCGTTAAACTATTTAAATCAGGCGCTTTGCACCTTTGCCATGGCCGGATTTTTGCGGTGGCGGTTTCCGACGATCAAAATCGTGCTGGGTGGCGGGCTGGTCACCTCCTGGATGGCCCGGCCCAAGTTTGCCAACCCCTTTTCCGGACTCATCGACGAGCTGGTTCAAGGCCCCGGAGAACCCTGGCTGGCCGCCGCCACAGGCCACATCGGCCTACAGTCGGAAGCCGTCCCGAATTACTTGCCATTTGACTTGAAGCGCTACCTGTCCCCGGGTTTGGTCATCGCCTACAGCGCATCCCGGGGCTGTTACTGGAACCGCTGCCGGTTTTGCCCGGAACGCGCCGAAAAATCGCCCTACCGCCCGATGCCTGTTTCCCGGGCGGTCTCTGCCCTTGACCAATTGACCAGACGCCACCGGCCGGCGCTGGTCCATCTTCTGGACAACGCAGTGAGCCCGGCGATGCTGTCTGCCCTGGTCCGCCATCCTCCGGGGGCGCCGTGGTACGGGTTTGTACGGTTTTTTGAAGCCCTATCCGATGTGTTGTTTTGCCGGGATCTCAGGAAAAGCGGGTGTGTCATGCTCAAGCTGGGACTTGAGTCCGGGGACCAGGCCGTGCTGGATCAGATCGATAAAGGCATCGATTTAAACCTCGTCTCCCGGCTGCTTTCCGCCTTGCACCAGGCGGATATCGCCACCTACGTCTATCTCCTGTTTGGCACCCTGGCCGAAACCGAAGCCGGCGCGAAAAAAACCCTGGAATTTGTCGCTTCTCACAGTAATGACATCATGTTCCTGAATCTGGCGATTTTCAACCTGCCGGCTTTTTCCCCGGATGCCGACGACCTATGTACCGACAGCTTCTACGAGGGGGATCTATCCCTGTACCGGGATTTTCGCCACCCCGCGGGCTGGTGCCGGGGCCGGGTGCGTATATTTCTGGACCGGGAATTCAAGCGGCACACCGCCATCCAGCCGATTCTTCGCCGCAACCCGCCGGTGTTCACCTCCAACCATGCACCTTTTTTCGCCATGGGTTCACAAGGTTTCTCGCAGAGGCGCTGAGCTCGCGGAGAAGACTGAATTTAAAGGATAAAATGCCTCTTGCCCCATCTCGGCCAGTAGGCCGTCGGCTTCGGCCACGGAGATTCCCCTCCTTTGGCCATCACCCGGGCCGGTTCAGGAACCAGTGTTCAATGAATCGCCGGGGCTGCCTCCCGGGGGCAAATTTTTTCTCAAGATACAAATTCATCTTACGGGATAGCTTTTTGTGATTGCTTTCCCGGTGTGCTGATGAAACAGGATTTCATAGTGGATATGATTTATGATACGAATGGTTAATAAAAAGTTTTCCCAGAGCCCCTGTCTGCCGGTTCTTTCGCGGGTTTCAGCGGCGAAGCGGCAGGGTTTGCCGGATTATCGACCGAACTGGATGGTGCCAAAAAAAGGAGATTGTCCATGCAAGACGATAGCGATGTTCGGATTTATCCCACGACGACCTGGTCTGCCGGAGCCGGGTGTCATGGAAGCTGCGGCGTCAAGCTTTATGTCAAAGACAAAACGCTTGTCAAAGTGGAAGGGGATGAAAAAAGTCCGTGGAACCAGGGCCGGGCCTGCCCTCGGGTGCTGGCGCTGACCCAATATGCCTACCATCCGGACCGGCTGCGCTATCCGCTGAAGCGGGCGGGAAAGCGGGGCGAGGGGAAATTCGAGCGCATATCCTGGGATGAGGCACTCGATCTGTGCGAGGCAAGGCTCAAGGAGATCCGGGATCAGCACGGGGCTGAGTCGGTCATTTTCTGCCAGGGTACGGGACGGGACATCGGGGGCCCCATCTCTTTTCTGGCCTACAACTACGGCAGCCCCAACTGGTGCCAGCTGGGCCTGTCTGGCCAATCCTGCTATACACCCCGGTTGGCCGGCATGAAAGTCACCCATGGGGAATTTTGCGTTCTGGATGCCTCCCAGTTACAAGCCAGACGATATTAAGACACCGTATACG
>JBJKSK010000021.1:0-3058 GCA_046704125.1 Desulfobacterales bacterium
GTTGAGGATCGAAAACATTCTCGAATCCCAGATCGGTCTGCTGCACGAAAGCTTTCGAAAAGCCATCGATAAAAACGGATACAAAGGGCAATTTAGGGGTGTCTACCCCATCAAAGTCAACCAGCAGGAACAGGTCATCGAAGCCATCACCCGTTTTGGCGCCCGGTATCACCACGGCCTGGAAGCCGGGTCCAAGGCCGAACTGATCGCTGCCCTGGCCTATTTGAATGACAAGGAAGCGTGCCTGATCTGCAATGGGTACAAAGACCAGGAATTCGTGGATCTTGGCCTCTATGCCTGCCAGATGGGCTACAAGTGTTTTTTCGTGGTGGAGACCCCCAGCGAGGTGGAGTTGATCGTGGAGCGCAGCAAGGCCAAAAAGATCCGGCCGCACATCGGCGTGCGCTTCAAACTGGCCACCCAGGCCGGCGGGCACTGGACCGACTCGGGCGGGGACCGCTCCATTTTCGGGCTCAACATCACTCAGATCGTGGAGGTCATCGAAACCCTCAAGACCCACGAGATGCTCGACTGCCTGCAATTGCTGCACTATCATCTCGGCTCCCAGATTCCCAACATCCGGGATATCCGCGCGGCGGTTCAGGAAGCCTGCCGGGTCTATGCCGGATTGGTCAAAGAGGGTGCGGCCATGCAGTATTTCGACATGGGCGGCGGTTTGGCGGTTGATTACGACGGCAGTCACACCAATTTCACCAACAGTCGAAACTATACGCTTGACGAGTACTGCGCCGACATCATCGAGGCCATCATGGAAACCCTGGATGAGGATCAAATCAGCCATCCCACCTTGATCACCGAATGGGGCCGTGCCGTGGTGGCCTACTACTCGGTGCTGCTGTTTAACATCCTGGATGTCTGCCGCATCGAGGCCTTGGCGCTTCCAGAGACGTTGCCCGAAGGCACCTCGGATGTCGTCGAGAACATGTTCTGGGGACTAAAGTCATTGAACCTGAAAAATCTGCAGGAAGGATTCAACGACGCCATTTACTACCGCGACCAGGTGCGCCAGCATTTCAAGGTCGGAGAACTGTCTTTGCGGGAGCGCTCCCTGGCCGAAAAGATCTTCTGGAACATCATCACCACCATCGGGCGGGACATCAAGAAGCTGCGCTATGTGCCAAAGGATCTGCAGACCATCGAAAGCGCCCTGGCCGATACCTACTACGCCAACTTCAGCGTGTTTCAATCCCTGCCCGATGCCTGGGCCATCGACCAGCTTTTTCCCATCATGCCGATTCATCGGCTTGACGAGATGCCCACCCGCCAGGCGATTTTGGCCGATATTACATGCGACTGCGACGGCAAGATCGACCGTTTCATCGATCCCCACGGGGTATGCACGGCCCTTGCCGTGCACGAACTCAAGGAAAACGAGGAGTATATCCTGGGGGTGTTTCTGGTGGGAGCCTACCAGGAGACGCTGGGGGACCTGCACAACCTGCTGGGCGACACCAACGTGGTTTCCATCCGGGTCAACGAGGACGGCGATTACTTCTTTTTGCGGGAGCAGGAAGGAGACTCGGTAGCCGATGTGCTCTCCTATGTGGAATATAACGCCAAGGCGCTGGTGGAAAAGTTTCGCGCCACGGCCGAAGAAGCGGTTCGGGAAAAACGCATCACCGCCACCCAGCGCCGCAAGATCATGAAGGCCTACGAGGAGGGACTCAACGGCTATACCTATTTCGAGCGCTGAGGCGCCACCTTCTGAAACCGGTGTCCATGACCCATTTTGGCCGAAAACATTTCTCGTGAACCAATCCCTGCGCAGCCCGGTGCTAAGAACCTGGGCCGGTGTCGTGCTCATTTCGTTTTCCGGAATCTATGTCCGGTTGGCCGGTGTGGAACCGGTGCGTTCCGCATTTCTGCGGTGTGCCTATGCCTTGCCGATGCTCTGGGCCGTGGTATGGTGGCAGCGGCGGAAAAAAGCGGGAAAACCGGTGCGGATTCTGCTTCCCCGGGCGATGCTGGCCGGAACCATGCTGGGTCTGGATTTGATCGTGTGGCATATGTCCATTGGGATCATCGGCGCCGGACTGGCCACGGTGTTGTCCAACCTGCAGGTGGTTTTTGTCTCGGTGGTGGGCGTCGTGCTGTTCCGGGAGCGGCCCAGCCCTTCTTTTTGGCTGGCACTGGTTCCTGTCTTGATTGGCGTATGGCTGATGGGAACCAGTGCCGAAGCGATCCGGGTGAACACGTCCAGTGCCTTTGGGGTCGGGTTGGGGGTGTTGACGGCTTTTTTTTATACGGCCTATTTAATCGGACTCCGCCTCGCCCGGTTACAAACGCCGACAGCCGGCGCCTTCGAGATTATGGCCTCGGCCACGTTGGGCGCCACGTTGATGATAGCCGTTTTTGCCGTGCCCATGGGACTGGCCGCTCCAGTCGGACGGTGGCCGGCCGATGGCTGGCTGGTGGCGCTTGCTTTGAGTTCCCAGGTGCTGGGCTGGGCGCTTCTGGCCTCTTCCATCCACCGGCTGCCGGCTGCTTTGACGGCTGTGGCCCTGCTGCTGCAACCGGTGCTGGCCGTGGTCTGGGGGGTGGTGCTGCTCCATGAACCCATCGGTATTTCCCAGGCCGCCGAGGCCGTTATCGTCTTGTTTGGCGTGGGCATGGCCCATCGCGCCGCCTCCCGAGGGGCTGTAAAGGGCAAATGTTCCGCTAGCTTGCCTTCGGCATAGGTTCTGTATGCCTGGTGAGCCGGGCGTCGAGGAGGCGTTTTAGCCTTACGGCGTGGTTTGAGAAAATCCAGGTCACGCCTCGGTTCAGTTCCCTGAACAAAACGTTTAGGGAGCCGACAAACCCCGTTCCGATTTTCTGCCCCTGCCGGAAGTGGCGCTGCAGCAGCGCGTTGGACAGCAGCAGGTAGTGGCCGGTGATCCCTCCGTACTGGTTTTTCAAACTCACGTCGCTAAGCGGCCCGGCATTGAATTCAGCCACGGGAAGAAAGGCGGCGGTGGAAAGAAAATCAATGGATGCAAATCGCTCCGGGCAAAGCGAGAGCAGATGATAGTCCTTGGTGGCTGCCAGCGGGCTGAGC
>JBJKSK010000022.1:0-3577 GCA_046704125.1 Desulfobacterales bacterium
GGGGGGGGGTGGCCCGGGAAACCCTGGTCCGGGGACTGGGGTTTACGGGCTTTAGCGTCGAGGAAACCCGAACGATCCGCCGGCTGATCCTTGAACAGACGCGCAGGGCGATTGAAGGAATGACTAAAAGCGGGTCGTGAGAACATGACAACCGCGGGAGACCCCTTGGGGATAGAGGGGAAAAAGGAACCAACATGGGGTTGATGCCAGAACACAAGGGCCGGTGGTGCGCAATCGTCGCCGTGTGCCTGGGAATGCTGTCCGGGTGCATGATGTGGCCGAAATACCATGCTCCGAATGCCTCCAAATACATGGCCAAGAGCTGGGCCGCCGCTTCCCTGATCAAGGGAGAACGGCTCAAAGAAAATACACCCCCCATGACGGCTTGGTGGCGGCAGTTCAAGGATCCGACCTTGAGCCGCCTGGTGGGTCGCCTGGTGAATTCCTCCCTGGTCCTGGCCGAGGCCCGGCAGCGGATCGTCGAGGCACGGGCGCAGCGCGGGGTCGCCAACGCAGCCCGGCTTCCCGAAGTGGATCTCAATGGCGCCTACGAGCATGCCGATGCCGGCAGCAAGGCTGTTTCCTTTCAGGGGCCGCCCCCGGGACAGGATGCCAACCTCTTTGCCGCCGGGGTCTCCGCCGGATGGGAACTGGACCTCTGGGGCCGCGTGGCGCATCTGGTCCAGGCCGCCAATGCCGAGATCGACGTGAGCTACGAAAACTACCGGGAGATGATGGTCTCCATGGCGGCCGAGCTGACCCTTGCCTACATCGATGTACGCACCATCCAGGCACGGCTTGCCGTGACGGATCGCAACATCGCCCTGGAGGAAAAGACCCTGGAGCTGGCTCAAACCCAATTTCGCGCCGGCAATGGCACCGAGCTTTCCGTCACCCAGGCCGAGCAGCTGCTCAACCGCACCCGTGCCCTGCGCCCCCAGCTTCTGGCGGCCCTGACCGAGGCTCAAAACCGGATCAAGGTGCTGCTGGGACAACCGCCCCAGGGAAAAGACCTGGGACCGGGCCCGATGCCGGCCGTGCCTGACTTGATCGGGATTGGCATACCGGCGGATCTTCTCGTGCGCCGGCCGGATATCCGCGGGGCCGAGCGTCAATACGCGGCGGCCATGGCACGGGTCGGAGCCGCCGAGGCCGAAAAGTACCCGCAGCTGAGCATCTCGGGCACCTTCAATCTCCAAAGCGACACGGCCGGAGGCATTTTAGACACTTCCGCCCTGATCTACTCTCTGGGGCCGGGTCTCCAGTTTCCGCTGTTTACCGGCGGGCGCATCCAGAGCCACATCGAGATACGAAAATCCCAGGCAAAACAGGCGCGCCTCGCATTGCAGCAAAAAATTCTGTCCGCCCTCTCCGAGGTTGAAAACGCCGGCGCAGGCGTGGTCCGGACCCAGCAGCGGGTCAAGGCGCTGAAGATCTCCGCCCGGGCCGCCCAGCGCAGCGTCAAACTGGCGAGAAGCCTTTACAGCGCCGGTCTGATCGATTTTTACCGGGTGCTCGATGCTGAAGAAAAACTGGCCGCCGCAGACGATGATCTCCTGGTGGCCCGGCAAAACGCCTTGGCCGAGGTGGTCCAACTCTACCGGAGTCTGGGGGGCGGGTGGCAGGTGATGGAATCAAAACGGTAGTGGTGCAATCAACCCTTCAGGCAAGCCAGAAAATAAGACAAGGCGTGGAGCGAAACGTCCCATGAAACGAATCCTAAAACCTTTTTTGATCGTGTTTATTCTTGCCGCCGTGGGCTTAGCGGCCTGGTGGTTTCTGAAGGTGAAAGAAAACCGGTCTCCCAACCCCCTGACCCTCTATGGCAACATCGATATCCGTGATGCGCAGCTGGCCTTTATCGAGCCGGAGCGAATCGCCCAGGTGCTGGTTGAAGAAGGCGACCGGGTCACCAAGGGCGAGGTCCTGGCGCGGCTTCACACCGACCGCATTCAGACCCAGATACGGGAAAGCCAGGCCCAGGTCGCCGCCCAGCAGCAGGTGGTAAACGAACTGGTGGCCGGCACCCGCCCCCAGGAAATCGCCCAGGCCCGCGCCCAGGTGGCCCTGGTGCGGGTTCAGGTGAAAAATGCCACCCAAAACCTGGAACGTATCCGAAAGACCGTAAGAAGCGGGGCGTCCAGCCGGCAGGCCTTGGACGACGCCAGCGCCCGGCTCGATGTGGCCCAGGCTCAGCTCCGGGTTCAGGAAAAGGCGCTGAGCCTTGCCGTGGAAGGCCCCCGCAAGCAAGATATCGCCGCCGCCAAGGACCGGCTGGAGGCCCTGAAGGCATCCCTCGAATTTTTAAAAATCCGGCTGCAGGACATGACGCTCAAGGCCCCGGCGGCCGGGGTCATTGAAAACCGGATCCTGGAACCCGGTGATATGGCCGGCCCCAACAGTCCGGTGTTCACCCTGGCCCTGACCGATCCCAAATGGGTGCGGGCCTATGTATCCGAGCCTGATCTGGGCCGGGTTCACCTTGGCATGAAGGCGATCATCCACAGCGATTCATTCCCCGACCAGCGCTTTTCGGGATGGGTCGGATTCATTTCCCCCGTGGCCGAGTTCACTCCCAAAAATGTCGAGACCACGGATCTTCGCACCAAGCTGGTCTATGAGGTCCGGATTTTCGTCCACGATCCAAAGGACCAGCTGAGACTGGGCATGCCGAACACGGTCACGTTTCAGCGCACCGCCGGAACCTCGCCGCCTGGGGAAAACGCCCCCTCGAAACCCGCATCCAAGACCAGTGGGTCCTGAGGCGCGCCATGACGGTTTTTCCACCGACGCCGGCTCCGCCCGATGTGGTGCTGGCGGTCCGGGATCTTGAAAAGGAATTTCCCTTAAAGAAGCGGCCGGCGGTAAAGGCCCTGCGGGGAGTTTCCTTCGATGCCCGGGCCGGCCAGGTCACGGGTCTGGTGGGCGCAGACGGTGCCGGTAAGACCACCCTGATCCGGATTGCGGCCGGGCTCTTTACGCCCACGGCCGGAACCGTCACGGTGCTGGGCCGCGACAGCGTCACCGAGAGCATCGAAATCCAGGGTCGTGTCGGGTACATGCCGCAGAAATTCGGCCTCTACCAGGATCTCACCGTGCAGGAGAACATGACCCTTTACGCCGATCTGCAAGGGGTTCCCATGGCCCAACGGGAGGAGCGCTACCACCGGCTGTTGCAGATGACCGATCTGGGCGCCTTCACCAGGCGCCGGGCAGGCGCCCTTTCCGGGGGCATGAAGCAAAAACTCGGGCTGGCCTGCTGCCTCATCAAGGCCCCGCTGATGCTCCTGCTGGACGAGCCCACCGTTGGGGTGGATCCGGTGTCGCGCCGCGAGCTGTGGAAAATCGTCTACGAGCTGGTGGAAACCGATGGCATCGGGGTTTTGCTCTCCACGGCCTATCTGGATGAGGCCGAGCGATGCCAGCACGTGGTGGTGCTCCACGAGGGGGCAAAACTGGCCGAAGGCGCGCCGAAGGAGTTCCGGCAACGGGTGCTGGGCCAAACCTTTTTGATCGATCCGCCTGAAGATGTCAAACCGCGGGAGATCCAGACGCGCATCGCGGGGAAAAAAGGCAT
>JBJKSK010000023.1:0-2917 GCA_046704125.1 Desulfobacterales bacterium
AAACAGATATAGAGGGCATAGATTCCGGTGAAACTTCGGAAGCTATCTTGGGCACCCTGCCCGAATACCTGCCGGGACGGGCGTTGATCGATGACCCGCAAAACAACAGGAGCGCCTGGGGAAAGCGGCGCCGATCCGGACAGATGGTAGTCGACGGTGAGGTAGGAGGGCGCGGCGCAACCGGCCAAGCCGGATACAGCCAGCAGCATGATCAGGATTGCCAAAAATGAGCCGTGAGGTTTTTTCATGGTGTTCTCCTTTTTAAAATAGTTGGATTTCGGGGCCAAATATCTCTCAGCTGAAAGCGCTTCCGGAAATAACCGGAGTGCCGTTGCTGGAAATTTTTGACTTGCACACGCTCTTCAAGGTGTGATAGATATAATCTAATGCTGAATGTTCATAAATTGAATACTGTTTAATTTTTTCGAAGTATTTCTTGCGACCTATCAGATAAAGCCATCCGAATTCAAGGAACGTAGCGATTCCATCATTTAAGGCGTTCAGGCATTTCCTATCCTTTGGGTTGGGGGCGTAAAGCCCGTTTTAGCGTTTACGGCCATAGTTCTGGTTTCTAGTGGTGCCTATCTCGTACCGGTTTGCGGGGGTGCAAACTGGTGACGTCACCATAACATAAAACGGACAAGGAGGAGAAATGAAACGCTTCACATGCTGTTTTGCTGTGGTATTGAGTTGGCTGCTGGCCTTCTCGGGGCTGGCCATCGCCGGGAAAACCCTTGATGCGGTAAAGGCCAAAGGCTATGTCCAGGTGGGTGTAAACGGGCAGTTGTTCGGTTTCGGCATGCCGGATGAAAAGGGCGTGTGGAAGGGTCTGGATGTGGATACAGGCCGTGCCATCGCCGCGGCGGTTTTTGGCGATGCCACCAAAGTCAAGTTTATCCCCCTGACCGCGGTCCAGCGCTTTACCGCACTTCAGTCCGGTGAGATCGACGTGCTGTGCCGAAACACCACCCAGACCCTGGAACGGTCAACGACTTTGGGGATTCGGTTTGCTCATGTCAATTATTATGACGGCCAGGGTTTTATGGTCCCCAAGAAATTGGGTGTGACAAATGCCAAGCAACTTGATGGCGCCACCGTGTGCGTGCTTCCCGGCACCACCACCGAGTTGAATGCGGCGGATTACTTCCGAAGCCGCGAAATGAAGTGGAAACCAGTGGTCATCGCCCAGACCGCCGAACTGGCCAAGGCCTTTTTTGCCGGACGCTGCGACTGTCTGACTTCGGATGCTTCCCAGTTGGCCGGCACCCGCTCCGTAGCTCCCCATCCGGATGATTACATGATTCTTCCCCAGATCATCTCCAAGGAGCCTCTGGCCCCGGCGGTTCGCCAGGGCGATGACCAGTGGTACAATGTGGTCAACTATACGGTGATGGCCATGATCGACGCCGAGGAGATGGGCATCACCTCCAAAAACGTCGATGAAATGCTAAAAAGCAAAAACCCGAACATTCAGCGGCTTCTGGGCGTGATCCCGGGCAACGGCAAGGACTTGGGCCTTAGTGAAAAATGGGCTTACAATATCATCAAACAGGTGGGCAACTACGGTGAAGTTTTCGAACGCAACGTGGGAATCCGCACTCCGCTTCGCCTCAAGCGCGGGTTAAACGCCTTGTGGACCCAGGGCGGCCTGATGTATTCGGTTCCCCTCAAGTAGCTTGTTCATCGCCGGAGGGGCATCGCGATTTTTCTCCTCCGGCGATACCCGTTTTGGGTAAACGGCTGTCAACGGCCTATCGTTAATGGTGAATCGTGAAGGGCAATGACGGGGTCTTATGGACAAGCATTCGAAAAGATTCTCCGCCGATGCCGTAGAGGCGGTGCCCCTTCTCAGGGACCCGGCCAAGCGGGCGATTCTGTTTCAGGTGGTCGTGTTGTTGATCGTGGCTGGTGTGGGCTACTACCTGGTTGATAACACGGTGGTCAACCTCAAGCGGCTGTCCATTGCCAGCGGGTTCGATTTTTTGAAAAAGGAGGCCTCCTTTGAGATCGGCGAATCGGTGATTTCCTACTCGGCGTCCGACACTTATCTGCGGGCCCTGACCGTGGGGGTGCTCAATACGATCAAGGTCTCCTTTATCGGCAGCGTGCTGGCTGTTTTGCTCGGAACGATAGTGGGCATCGCCCGGCTGTCGACCAATTGGTTGGTGTCACGGATTGCCGGCATCTATATCGAAGTGCTCCAGGATATCCCCGTGCTGCTGCAGCTGTTTTTCTGGTACGCGATTTTTTATGAGGTGTTCCCTGGGCCGCGGCAGGCCATAAATCCCATCGCTGGGGTTTTTATGTGCAACCGGGGGTTGATCTTTGCCGTGCCGGCGGCAAATCCCGTCTGGGCGGCCATGGGGGTGGCCCTTTTAGCATCCGTTGTGCTGGTCTGGTGGCTGCGACGATGGGCTCGGCTGCGCCAGGAAAAGACCGGTCAGGTGTTTCCCGTTTTTGTAACCGGTATATTGCTGCTGCTCGGCCTTCCCCTCATGACCTGGGCGGCCTACCGGGCGCCAACGGCCATGAGCATACCCCACCTGAAGGGTTTTAACTTTCAGGGAGGGATGGCCTTGAGCCCCGAGTTTGGCGCCCTGCTTCTGGGGCTGGTGCTCTACACCTCGGCCTTTGTCGCCGAGATCGTACGCGCCGGAATCCAGTCGGTTGGCCATGGCCAGACCGAGGCGGCGATGGCCCTGGGGCTTCGCCCCGGCCGGGTCCTGCACCTGGTGGTCCTACCCCAGGCCCTGCGGGTCATCATCCCGCCGCTGACCAACCAGATGCTCAACCTGACCAAGAACAGCTCGTTGGCCGTGGCCATCGGGTATCCCGAGTTTGTCTCGGTGGCCAATACCACCATCAATCAGACCGGTCAGGCCATCGAGGGAATCGCCCTGATCATGGTTGTCTACCT
>JBJKSK010000024.1:0-16367 GCA_046704125.1 Desulfobacterales bacterium
GGCTGATCCTGGGGAAAACATTTGGTGAAGTCGGCCCCGAAGCTCGTTTCGACTGGGCTGGGGCCGTGTTGATGATCGTGATGTTTTCAACCTTTTTGGTGGCTTTGACCCATATCGATGACTGGGGCCCGGCCTCTTTGGCGGTGGTGAGCTTTTTCCTGGTATCGGCGGGGACTTTGGCCGCGTTGACCTGGGTCGAAACGCATTCGGCATCTCCGATCTTTCACCCGGTCCTGCTCAAACAGCGGCTTTTTGTATTTTCGATCCTGGCGGCGGTGGCCACCTTTGCCACGCTGTTTGCCGTGGTTTTCCTGATGCCCTTTTTCCTGTTGCATCCAGCCGGTTTTCCCGCCGATCAGGCCGGGCTGTTGATGATGATACCCTTTGTCTGTCTGTTCTTTGTCGCACCGGTGGCCGGTGCGCTCTCGGATCGGTTCGGCTCCAGAGGCTTGTGCACCCTGGGCATGGCTGTCATGACCGCCGCCTTGTTTTTTCTCTCCCGGCTGGCAGCCTCAGAGAGCACCCTGGGCATCGCCTGGCCGCTGGCCTTGACTGGCATCGGCATGGGAATGTTCGTATCGCCCAACTCCTCTGCGGCCATGGGGTCGGTACCTGCCCGGCACCGCGGGATTGCGTCCGGGACCATCGCCACGGCCCGAAATCTGGGCATGGTTTTGGGGGTGGCGGTGGCAGGGCTTATCTTTCACAGGGTGTTTTTTCGTCTCAGCGCAACGTCTTTTACCGTCTATCGACCCGACATGCAACCGGTGTTCATGGCCGCGTTTCGTGCCGCTATGACCGGCGGGGTAACCTGCGGCGCCCTGGGAATTGTGATCTCGTTTTGCCGGGGAAGGGAAGGCAATCGATGAACGCCGGTCACGATGAAGGTGTGCTCGGTGCGCCGCTGCCATCCCTGGATGATGCCGAGGGCCTCCGTGTGCCGGATGGGTTGCCGCCGGTCATTGATACTCATGTGCATCTTTTCCCTGATGAGCTGTTTGGCTCGGTATGGGCCTGGTTTGATCGGTTCGGTTGGCCGATTCGCTATCGGATGACTTCCGAGCAGGTCATCGGCTTTTTACTGGATCGAGGCATTTATCATATCATCGGGTTGCACTATGCCCATAAACCGGGCATTGCGCGATCGCTCAATGCCTACATGGCCGGACTGAGCCAATCCTTTCCCCGGTTGACCGCAACGGCCACGGTTTTTCCCGGAGAGCATGGGTGTGCGGCAATTCTCAGGGATGCTTTTGCTTCCGGACTAAAAGGTGTCAAGCTCCATGCTCACGTTCAGTGCTTTGACCTGGCCGATCCGATGATGACGGAAATTTTTCGGATTTGCAGCGATTCAGGGATGCCCTTGATCATCCATGCCGGAAGAGAACCCAAAAGCCCGGCCTATGGCTGCGATCCCTATCGAATCTGCAGCGCCCAGCGGGTGGCCCGGGTATTGGCCGAGTGGCCGGAGTTGAAAATGTGTGTGCCGCATCTGGGTGCTGACGAGTTTAATGCATATCGGTACATGCTGGAAAAGTTCGATACGCTTTGGGTGGATACCACCATGATGATGGCCGATTACCTGCCCGGTCTGGAGGTTCCTCCAATTGACCATTGGCGGCCTGACCGGCTCATGTTCGGTACCGATTTCCCCAATCTTCCCTATGCCTGGGACCGCGAGCTGCAAAAAATTTCCGCCATGAATTTGAAAAGGGATTTTCTCGACGGGCTGTGCTGGCGAAATGCCCTGCAATTTATGGGAATCGATTTACCGGGAATTTTTAAACAAACCCGCAACGTATAGATTGGCTTCTCGCGGCCAAACCCGGATTGATGCATCGGACAAGATTTTGTCAGGTTTAGCCTGTTGTGGATCCGAGCCGGTTTCCGGTTGCGCGTTGAGGTTAAAAAAAGCGTGAAAAATCAACGGTAGTGATTGAGGTCCTTCACGAAAGCCTCGAAGTTTTTTTCACGCAGAAACTTGGAGATCATCTCAGCGACTTTGTCTGCTGTATCGACGCGATAGACTCCTTTTGCGTCAGGACCGGCTATTTTTTTGGCATTGGCCACAATGTCCTGAAGGGCCTCGGGCTTGATTTCCACGTTTACGCAAACGGTGATGGTGTCTGGGGAATCGGGCATGAATTTATTCACCTCGGCTTTTCTTTTCCGCGATTTGGTTTTATCCTGGCAGGGAAGAAAACCATTGCTGCGAAACCATATCAGCTTGACTACCCGCGGTCAAGGCGCTGGTTTCTTTTCTTGACGAGACCGTTCAATTGCCCATAGGATAAAACCCTACGCGGCCGTTTGCCGTTTCGAGATGATCCTTTTTTTGAAACCTCTGGATACTTGCCATGCCCCTATATGACCTGCATGAGTTTTTCCGCCTGTCTTCGGCACTGAACTACAACCTCAGCGCCGCCTCGGCCAACCGGTACAACATCATGATGTTTCTAATCGGCGGAAAGCGGCTGCATTCCGATGACAAGATCGACAGAGACAACAAGTCGGTGGTGATGGCCGCGCTAAACTACCTGTTTAACGCCTACCGGCAAAAGCGCCGTCGGCTGGGGCCCATGGCCGTGCTGCATCCGCTTCGGGCCACGGCGCTGTTTGCCAGAGGATTTGAGGAACTTGAACTGATTGATCTGCTCACGGCATTGTTTCATGATATTCTGGAAGACATCCGTCCGGTGGATTTCGAAGCCCATCGCTGGCAGGACATGGAGCGGCAGCTTTACAGTCTGTTGAGTAAAGTGGGGAACCACGCCGAAGTCAATCTGATCGGGCGTCTCGAGCAGCTCACGAGACGCAAAGGGGAAAGCTATTTTCAGTACATCGGCAGGTTGTTAAGCAGCACTGCCCAGATGCCGCAACTGGTTCAGGTGAAGCTGGCCGACCGGCTCGACAACACGCTGGATATGCGCATTGTCATCCAGGACCCTCTGGAGGGTATCGACTTTTTTCAAAATGTCTTTCAGTTGATGTTTGTCAGCAACTATCGCGGGTACCGTCCGGATCCTCCGATTCCACCGTCTGCCACGTTAAACGGTGCCCGTCGGTTGTTTCAATTGTTTAAAAATACGGTTTTGCTTTCGCTGATCCGCCAAAAACAAGAGCTTACCCAGGATCCGATATCGCGCAGCCTTTTTGATGCCCTGTGCCAGGCCAGTCTCAAGGAGGCCCAGCGCAACATCATCGACGTAATCGGTTTCAGTTTCAAGGACGTGTCCCGTCAGCGCGATCTGCTGTTGGAGGCCATGTCTTATTGCTACCGAGGCGGCAGCGACCTGGTGACCCGGCCAGGGGGCACCGGGCTGCTGGACGGACTTTTTTTCAGTTATTTCGGGGAGCCTTCCACCCGGGAGCGAAATAAGAAACTCGATCATCTCTACCAGAACAAGCCGCTGATGTTTGAAGCCTCCGTGGCTTTTCTAGTGGTCTTTCTCAGTTTTCTCAACGATCCGGAGTTTCTGGTGCGCGGGATCAGCTCCGAGGGCATGATGCCGACTTGAGCGCCATGGCTGCAGCCGTGTTGTCCCCATTTACCGCGTTGACCCTACCTGGCATTTATGTCCATGTTCCTTTCTGTATTCGGAAGTGCCCCTACTGTGATTTCTACTCCCGAACCGATCTATGCCTCAGACAGCCTTATCTCAACGCCCTCATCCGGGAAATCGGCATGGCCCGGGATCTTGATGCCGCTGCGGACACGATCTATTTTGGCGGAGGGACGCCGTCGCTGCTTTCTTCCCAGATGATTGCCGAGGTGCTCGATGCGGTGTGTCGCCGGTGGCAGTTGGCTTCCAATGCCGAAATTACCATGGAAGTCAACCCGGGAACGATCAATGGCCAACAACTGGCGGACTTGCGCGGCATCGGGATCAATCGGCTAAGCATCGGTGTGCAGTCTTTCGACGATTCTCGACTGCAGTTTCTTGGCCGCATCCATTCCGCCGAGGATGCCCGCCGGGCCATAACATGGGCCAGGGACGCCGGATTCGAAAAGGTGGGGATCGATCTCATCTACGGGATGCCGGGCCAGGGACGGCGCCAGTGGATCGAGGACTTGCGTCGGGCGCTGGATTTTGAACCCGAGCACCTGTCGTGTTACATGCTCTCGGTGGCTCCCGGGACTGCGCTGTCGCGTCGCCAACAGCGAGGTCAGGTGCCGATGGCCGATGAGAGCCGGCAGGCTGAGCTTTTTCTGGCCACCTTCGAGTTTCTTTGCGCCCATGGCTATCTTGGCTACGAAGTCTCCAACTTTGCCAAAAGCCGGCGACACCGTTCTCGGCATAATCTCAAGTACTGGTCGCAATCCCCTTACCGGGGCCTGGGGCCATCGGCCCACAGTTTTATCCCGTTTCGCCGGTTTTGGAATCATCGCAGCCTGCGCCGGTACCTAACCGATGTGCAGCAGGCAATGCTTCCCGTAGCCGGCCAAGAGATTCTCACGCTCGAACAGCAGGCCATCGAAGCCATTTTTCTGGGATTGCGCCAGGTCTGCGGCATCGATGGCGATCGGTTTTCCCGGCGATTTGGAATCAATTTCGCCGAGCGTTTTTCCGGGGTGATCCACCCCCTGGTGGAATCGGGAAGGGGCCGGTGGCAATCGCGGTGTTTTTCCTTGCGGCCGCAAGGAATGCTTCTCATGGATCGCATCGCCGCCGAGATGGTGGCGCTGCTTTAGGGAAATGATGAACTATGAATTGGGAATGAAGGCCCAGCGGATATGGGTCAGAAAACTTCAGTCGAGGCGCGCGCTTGAGAGCCAGCGCGCACTCGCGAAGCGGGCTTCTCGCAAAGGCGCAAGGCTCGCCCAGGATTTTGGAAAATAAGCAGCTGGCGAACCGGTGCCTTTTAGCCTCCGGGTCGGAGTTGCCACTGCGCCGGTTCAAGGCCTCTGCTCCCGTTGCGCGCCTTAGCGGCTTTGCGAGAGACTCTTTTTCAGTTCTGAGCTATCCTCCTTGTGAACTCAAGCAGACAATGCCTTGATCAACAACCCCAGATAGTATCGGGCATGGCCGATGGGAGCGGCCATATCGGCCCGGTGATTGGCAAAGATACTGCTCAGGTTGCTGTTTAGGATGATCCACGGGTCGATTCCCTTTGCCCGTTGACAGGCGGCGATGGCATTTTTCATGAGTTGCGTGGCATGGCGGCTTTCAAGCGTCTTGGAAAAGTCTTTCTGAATGGCTTCCAGAGCAACCGTCATGGTGCTGGCCACGCCCTTGGCATAGTAGAAATAGTCGTCCGACTTGAAAAAACCGACCGGCTTGCCATTGCTTTCCCTCTGTTTGACCAGGTTTTCGTCACAGCTGCCCATCAGGCTCTCATAGCTGGTCAGAAGCGGAATCAGGCTGTCGGGCCGGGTATAGAAGGAGGCTTCGCCCTTCTTGAGCCTGGCCAGATAAAGCCCGAGGTCGGCAAGGCATTCCCGGTATTTGCTTTCCGCAGATGGAAACCAGTACCGGGTGGGCGAGACCATCAGCGAGTTGACGGCGTTTTCCAAATTGGAGTCCAGAGCCGCCGTGGCCCCGGTGCGCGAGAGCCGATCTTCCAAAGCGACGACGCCCCGCCGGGTGCAATCCAGCACCCCCAGCTGAAAGTTGCTGACATCATCGGTGAACTTGATAATGTCATTGGGACGCCAACCCCAGAAACGATCGTTGAGTTCATAGGATAGCGGCCCGATCATGGCCGTGACAAAGGCCTCTCCACGCACTTTGCCGCTGGGTGTGGTGGGGGTGGCGCTGGGAAGGCTTGGATTATTGCCGGATTTTGCGCTGGGAGTGGGGACAGGTTCGGTTCCGGTTGGAGTCTCTTGCGCGGCAGGCGGCGCCTCTGTTTTTGGCGGCTGGAGTGCCCCGGCCGATGGCGGCACCGGGGCGGAGCCGGGAGCCGCAGGGGCTTGTATCCCGCTCGTGTCAGAGGACAAGGGCTTTGAAGCCGGACTAGGGGCCGGGGAAGCCACCGGCGGGTTCAAATTATGGGTTTCCAGGCTCTGGTATTTTTCCCCCCTGCCCGGGCCCAATATGGTGGTGATAATCCACAGCAGGGCCAAAGCCAGGAGCAAGCCCAATATGATTCGTTTGACCCCAAAGTTTCGAAACCCTTTTTTTTTCACCTCTGGATTGCCGCTTTCCTTTGAATTTTCCATAAACACGGTCTCCCTGTCAGAATCCGAGCATTTTTGATGGCGGGTTATCCTTTTCTTAGTCTTCGGATGTCACCGATGCGGATGGTCACATGGGTGGCGTCAAAATATTCAATCAGGGGTATGAGATATTTCCGGGATACTCCGGTCATCTCTTTGAACTGGGGGGTGGACAGTTCTGCGTTGGCCTCCAAAAAGGCTACCAGACGCGCTTTCAGGTCCGCGAGCACCTCGGCGGCAAAAAAGAGATCTTCCTTGACCTTGAGAAGCTGTCCCTGTTCGACCAGCAGCATGAGCACATCTTTTGCCTGAGCCGGTTCGACACTCAGCGTGCTGCCAAGGTCTTTGAAATACGGCGGCTGAAGGCCACTGCGGCGATAGGTTTCCAGAATTTTTTTCTGCACGTCGACCTGATCAATGGCTAGAGAGACCGTGTGGGTGGTCAGCCGGACGGAGTCTTCGTCATAAACGATGACCTCGGCCTTGACGAGCTGGTTTAGCAGCTGGTTGAAAAACTTCACACCGAGGCTTGGCGGCAGCTTGGACTTGATCTCTTCTTTGGGCATGCCTGGCTTGAGCGGATATTTCAGGTGATAGGCACCCAGATGGTCTCGGATTTGCGACTCGATGGATTCCATGGTCGCCCGGTGAACATAGGCTCGGTTTTCCTTGTCTGTCTGAATCAAAACCCGTTTGGACAGCAGATTCTGGACGGCGTTGGCAAGCTGTTTGTCCGAGACGTTGGTCATCAGTTTCAAGGCCGGGAACCCCACGCCCTCCAGGCCGGCTTCCTGAACCTGGTAATCGATGATCTCCTCACAGGATCCCTGGGCGATGCGCTTGAGACCGGAGACCACCTCGGCCCGAAACCGTTTGTGTTTGGGCGGAATCGGATTGATCACCTTTCCCCCGCCGATGGTGCGCACCGGCGAATAGCTGCGAATGACAAAACGATCGTCGCGGACCAGCACCACAGGCGCATCGAGTCGAATCTGGGCCGCGCAGGTGGTGGCCGGGTCAATTTCTTCGGTTTCGAGCAAAATGATATTGCCCAAAATTTCGTTGGTACCGGTGTGAAACCGAACCCGAGTGCGATTTTTGAGCGGCTTTTTGGCGCTCGCCAGGTAGGTTAACCAGATATCGACCATATAACTGGGCATCAGCGTGTCCGGAAACGCCAGCACGTCTCCGCGGCTGACGGCGGTTTTTTCCAGGCCCTGAAAATTGATGGCGGTGCGCATTCCCGACTCGGCTTGCGCAACCGATGCATTGTGCACCTGGATGCCCCGCACCCTGGAACGGATGGCCTGGGGATAAATACTGATCGTGTCGCCGACCTGCACATGACCGGAAAGCAGGCTGCCCGTGATCACGGTGCCAAAGCCTTTCATGGTAAAGACCCGGTCCACGGGAAGCCGGAACAGCCCCGAGGAGAGGCGGGCAGGGACGGTTTGGCACAGGGATTCCAGCGCATCGATGAACTCGGCAATCCCTTGGCCGGTTGCCGACGAGACGGCAACGACCGGGGCGTTTTCGAGAAAGGTGGCTTCCGTAAAGGTTTGAATCTCGTCTTTGACCAGTTCCAGCCATTCCTCATCCACCAGATCGACTTTGGTCAAAACCACGATCCCAAACTCGATGCCCAGCAGGGCACATATTTCCATGTGCTCTCGGGTTTGAGGCATGATGCCTTCGTCTGCGGCAATGACCATGGCCACGATGTCAATGCCCGTGGCGCCGGCAACCATGTTTTTGACGAATTTTTCATGGCCCGGCACGTCGACGATGCCCAGATGCTGGCCGCTGGGCAAGTCCAGGGAGGCAAATCCCAGCTCGATGGTGATGCCCCGGATCTGTTCTTCCTTGAGTCGGTCCGTATCGGTGCCTGTAATGGCCTTAATCAGGCTGGTCTTTCCATGGTCGATATGTCCGGCGGTTCCCAGGATGATTTGTTTCAAGTATCGATGGCTCCTCACTGTGCTGTCGTTTGGGTATATGTATAGTAGATGCCCGAGAGGGTCAACACCAAGTTTTTAGGCGCGGTAGATCCCCCTTTGATTTTCGGATGACAGAAAATCCTTGAAAAGGTCAACCGCCTATGGTAGGGCATAAGATCTTTCATGGTGGGTGTAGCTCAGTTGGTAGAGCACCTGGTTGTGGCCCAGGTGGCCGTGGGTTCAAGTCCCATCACTCACCCCATGAAACCTTAGAGGCCGATGAAATACAAGGCTTTCAAATTCGCGCCCGTAGCTCAGCTGGATAGAGCGCCGGACTTCGAATCCGTAGGCCGGGGGTTCGAATCCCTCCGGGCGTACCAGAACTAAAAATGGATATCCGTGGCAATGCGGATATCCATTTTTAGTTCTGGCCACGTCGGTCTCTGCGGCTAATTTTTTTCTTTTTTGACGGTTCGTATTATGCTAATAGCCAAGATATCAGACAATTCATCGATTTTGTGTGGTGACACAACCATGTTGAGAACATCTTGGGGTGGTATATGGCGCAGATGAATCCGCTGGCGGAAAACGATGAGAGACGAAGGCAGCCCCGATTGAAGGTCAGGGATGTGGCTTTCGCGGTGCTTGGCGATGGCGAAGAAATGGGCCAGGTAATGGATATCAACCTGCTGGGGCTTTCTTTTCATTATCTGACCGATGGCAGTGAAAAGCCGTCCTCGGATTCCATGCAAATCATCCTGGCCGAAGACGATCTTCACATTCGGGATATTCCCTTTCGACGCGTGGCGGATTTCGAGATTTTAAACGGGATGACGTTCAGTTGCCTTAGAAAACATCGCTATGGCGTTGAATTCGGAAAGCTGTCAGCCAAACAACATGCTCAGCTGGAACATTTCATCCGCTATCACACAGCCGGATCGGCCTGAGACGGATCCGGGTTTGCCGACCAAGGGCCGCCGATGAAGGCAGGGTAGAATCGGTCATGTTTCCTGGATTTGAAAGAATCGTGGAGGAGCGCATCCAACAGGCTCAGCGCCAAGGGGCATTTGAAGATCTCCCCGGGTCCGGGATGCCGCTTCCCGCAGACAGCACGCCTGGCATTCCAGAAGATCTCCGGCTAGCATATAAGATCCTTAAAAATGCTGGATTCGTGGCGCCTGAGATCGAACTGAAAAGGGAAATCCGCCAGACCGAAGACCTGTTATCCGAGGTGACCGATGTGGCCCAGCGGTATCGAATCTTAAAAAAGATTAATTTTCTGATATTCAAATTCAACATGATGCGAAACGGTTGCGTATCCTTCGAGGTCCCCCAGCACTACGAGGCAAATCTGGTGGAACGGATCGTATCGCACAAGAACGAAATACCCCGACGCTAAACGGTGTCGATGCCCCGGCGGTTGGGGATTGTTTTAGGATTGGAAAGCGGTCGTATGAAAAACAAAAAACAAGGATCGGGCGTGTTCAAAAGTGTCATGCTCGCCTACCTGATCCTGTTGCTTCACGTGGCGTTAATTGCCTTGCTTGGAATGCTGGTTCTGTTTTTCCGGGGCATGCTCCACTATATGCTGATCATCTTTTTAGCGGGAACCTTGCTGATCGTCGCATCCGCCTATCGTTTTTATCGGAAGATGAAAGCACAGGGAAAGACGGTTGGCGAGATGCTGCGCTCCCCGCTGTTGGAAGGCAAAAACGTCGAGATCAGTTTTCTCGGGGGCCTGGCTTCGTTAAGGGTGGGCAACCCCGAATACAGCCAACCTCTCCTTGGTCCCGGCCCCCAACGATATCAACTAGAGGACCCGGCCACGATCCGCTTGAGAGAACTCAATGAACTGGTCCGACTCCTTGAGCAAAAGCTCATTACCTTGGATGAATACAACCAGGCCAAGAAGCAGATCTTTAAATCTTGATCCGTGCCCGGTGCCTCCGGCCTGAAAATCCGCGCCGAATTTAGGTGTTTGCGCATTCCGGTTTCCTTGAAAGCCCATGAAAAAATTGACGATTGCACTTTTATCCGGCGGAAATTCCTCGGAACGAGAAGTTTCTCTGGCCAGCGGCGATCAGGTCTATGAATCCCTGGACAAACAGCGGTACAAGGTGCTTCGCTACGATCCCAGGACCGACCTGGGTCGATTGGTGGCCGATGCCTTCCAAATTGATGCCGCCTTGATCATCTTGCACGGCCCCTTCGGCGAAGACGGTACCGTGCAGGGGCTTCTGGATCTGCTCGGCATTGCCTATCAGGGCTCCGGCGTGCTGGGAAGCGCCGTGGCCATGAACAAGCTGGCCAGCAAAAGGCTTTATGAGAAGGCCGGATTGCTCACCCCGGCCTATTTGACGGTCAAACGCGGTGATCCGATCGACCTGGAGGCGGTCAAAAAATACCTCGGCGTTCCCGTGGTGGTCAAGCCCGTGGGAGCCGGGTCAAGCATCGGCATGTCCATCGTGCGCGACGGCAAAGCGCTTCCCGCAGCCATCGACTTGGCTTTTTCCCATGATGACACGCTGCTGCTGGAACGATACATCGTGGGCACGGAACTGACCGTCGGAGTCCTCGGAAACGAGACCTTGGACGCCTTGCCGGTGATCGAGATTCGTCCGGGAAGCGGTTTCGAGTTTTTTGACTACCAGGCCAAGTATACCGCCGGAGCCACCGAGGAAATCTGCCCGGCTCCCATTCCAGACGATATCCGGGAAAAAGCGCAAAGCTATGCCAAAATCGCCCACACCGAGCTGTTTTGCAAGGGATACAGCCGCACGGACATGATTCTCAGCGGACAAGACCTCTTTATCCTGGAAACCAATACCATCCCCGGTATGACCCGGACCAGCCTGCTGCCGCGGGCGGCCAAAGCGGCCGGTATGTCGTTTTCCGATCTTCTGGATAGACTCATCCAACTTGGCATCGAAGCTCACGCAAAGCGCCCTTAAAACGGTCATGTCAAATTAGCGATCCCTTTGAAAGCCGAACTTACCCAATTAGGCTGAGAGCTGACAGCCTAAAGCCTAACCGCCTAAGCAGGAGGTCATTTATGAAAGTCCTGGTCATTGGTGCAGGGGGTAGAGAACACGCCCTGGTTTGGAAAATTGCCCAGAGTCCCCGGGTCAAACAGATATTCTGCGCCCCGGGAAACGCGGGAATCGCCCAACTTGCCACCTGCGTGCCCGTGAACGCTTCTGATATCGAGGAACTGGTCCGTTTTGCCAAGGAACAAGGCATTGGCTTGACCGTTGTCGGCCCCGAGGATCCGCTTTCCAAGGGAATCGTTGACCGTTTTGAGGCTGAAGGACTCCGAATTTTCGGCGCCAGCCAAAAGGCGGCGCAAATCGAGGCCAGCAAATCCTTTGCCAAGTCGCTGATGAATAAATACGGCATTCCTACCGCTAAAGGACAAGTTTTCACCCGCTACAGGCAGGCCGCTGCCTGGATCAAACACACCGGGGCTCCCCTGGTGGTCAAGGCCGACGGCCTGGCGGCGGGAAAAGGGGTGATGGTCTGCGCCACTCAAAAAGAGGCCCTGGCCGCCTTGGACCAGATCATGAAAACCAAGAGCTTTGGAGACGCCGGAAATAAGGTCATCATCGAGGAATGCCTGGTGGGGGAAGAAGCCTCTTTTCTGGTTTTTACCGATGGCAAGACCGTGTTGCCGCTGCCGTCGTCCCAGGACCACAAACCGATTTTTGACAATGACCAGGGACCCAACACGGGAGGCATGGGAGCCTATTCGCCGGCTCCCGTCGTGGATCGCTATATGCACGCACGGATCATGAATGAGGTGATGGTGCCCATTGTCAAGGCCATGGCCGCCGAAGGCCGTCCCTATAAGGGAGTGCTGTATGCCGGTCTGATGATCGATGGTGATCGCATCCGGGTGCTGGAATTCAACGGCCGCTTCGGGGATCCGGAAGCCCAACCGCTGCTTATCCGGATGAAAAACGACATCATCCCCGTGATGGAGGCGGTCATCGACGGCCGGCTCGACGAGTGCCGCCTGGAAATCGATGCCCGTGCTTCGGTCTGCGTGGTGATGGCCGCGGGCGGCTATCCGGGAAGCTACAAGAGAGGGCTTCCCATCACTGGTCTGGATGCGGTGAGAAGAATAAAGGATGTGGTGGTCTTTCATGCGGGAACCGCCGTCGTCGATGATCAGGTGGTGGCCGATGGGGGTCGTGTGCTAGGCGTTACGGCATTGGGAGAAACGGTCCAGGAGGCCATCAAAAAGGCTTACAAGGCAGTTTCTAAAATTTCCTGGAAAGGCGCGCAGTATCGCAGCGACATCGGCAAAAAGGCCCTGATGCGCCTCCAAACCATTCCTCTGGTGGGCCTGGTCATGGGCAGCGACTCGGATTTTCCCGTGATGGAACCGGCTGCGGGAATCTTTAAAAAGTTTGGCATCCCCTTTACCATGAGCGTCGCCTCGGCCCATCGCAGCCCGGAAAAAGCCGCCGCCTTTGCCCGAGACGCTGCCGGGCGGGGCATGAAGGTAATTATCGCAGGGGCCGGGCACGCGGCGCATTTAGCCGGAGTGATCGCCGCCCACACGACGCTTCCGGTCATCGGTGTGCCCATCGATTCTTCTGCATTAAAGGGTCTGGACGCGCTGCTTTCAACCGTTCAGATGCCTCCGGGGATTCCCGTGGCCACCATGGCCCTGGGAAAACCGGGGGCGAAAAACGCCGCGATTCTCGCCGCCCAGATCCTGGCGTTGAGTGACCCCAGCCTTGCGAAACGGCTTCACGGCTTTAAACAGGAGATGGCCCGCGAAGTGGAGGCAAAGGACAAAGCGCTTTCCGATGTCCGGTGACATTCGTGTTGATGCGCGCCGGCCGGAGCCCCAAGCCATTGAGCAGGCGGCATCGATCATCACCAGGGGCGGGGTGGTCGTCTTTCCCACCCGGGGGCTTTACGGGCTGGGGGCCGATGCCAAAAATGAGGAGGCGCTGCAGCGGATTTTTGTCATCAAACGCCGGCCGGTGAACCATCCTTTGCTGGTCATCATCGATGACCCGTCGGCGGTCTTCCGATTGGCCCGAGAAGTATCTGCCGGCGCTTTGCGAATGATGAACCGCTTGTGGCCCGGCGGGGTGACGCTGGTCTTTGCCGCCGGAGAAAATGTCAGTTTGCGGCTAACTGGCGGCACGGGGAAGATAGGCATCCGGCAAGCCGGCCATCCTGTGGCCCGGGCCCTGGTGAGAGCCGTCAACGGCCCCATTACGGCTACCAGCGCCAATCTTTCCGGTGCAGGCGGATGTTGCCGGATTTCCGATCTGGAGGCATCCATCGCAGGGGAGGCAGACTTGATTCTTGACGCCGGACCCCTGGCCGGCGGCCCCGGTTCCACAGTGGTGGATGTCACCGGAAAGCGCCCGCTGATCCTGCGCGAAGGATTTGTAGCGGCCCAGGCCGTCATCGACGCGTGGCAGGACTGACCCTTTACGGAAAATCCGGGAAGAAGCCGTAAAACCATTGACAACCCGGCCACATTTGCTTATAAGTGGGCCACTTTTTGCCGGAGTGGTGAAACTGGTAGACGCAGAGGACTCAAAATCCTCCGCCCGCAAGGGCATGTCGGTTCGATTCCGACCTCCGGCACCACATAAAATCAAAGGGTTATCCATTATTTGGGGTAACCCTTTTTTGTTTGATTCGGGTGACTGTGCCCGAAATTGTGCCCATCTGATTATCCAGGTATTCTGACTGCCGTTTTGCGGCTTCTTTTAGATCCGTTTGGTTCACAATGTTATGCCGGTCAAAAACAGATCTGGTTTTATGACCAGATATCATCATCGCAACCCTTTCGGGAATTCCAGAACGTACCATATTCCTGACAGCAGTCCGGCGAAAGTCATGAAATATCCGCCGTTTCAAACCTGCTTTTTTAAGTGCTGTGCACCATGATCCGCGAACATCTTTTATCGGACCAGTTCCGAGTTTATTCTGGAAAACGTATGGGCTCAGATCAGCATTTTGCTTGCGACGTTCCCACTGATAATCGAAAATCTCTTTCAGTTCATTATCCAGATAAACAGTGCGTCCCTCATCATTCTTGGTTTCCCCGACTTCAAGCCTGACAATACCCTGAGTTCGATCTACCTGAGCCCAAGTAATGCTGGAAATTTCCGATATTCGCCAGCCAATCTTGTATGCAAATGTAACAAAACTTTTAAGATAGGGTGGTAGAGCATTTCCCAAAGCAATAAATTCAGAGTGTTCGAAAAAACCCTTTCTGATGTTGCTTTCTTTGAGCATGAGAATATGAGGAACCTGGCTGATGAGCTGATCCGGTTCAACTGATCAAATATCTCAGTTTCAAGTCCAAATTCAGCCGGTCGTTGTCGAACCTGGTCGCCTTTCTCCGCTGGAATCTGTTTACCTACCGGGACTTATGGGAATGGATCGACCATCCCTTTGAAGTTCTGCCGATAACACCCGAGTCTGTCCAATATCTTCTTCCGTTTAAAGGTATTGGACAGCATCAACTGAAAATGGGAACCTGATTCTGAGTATAGCGATTTTAATCGTCTAACTGGTTGAAATATCAAAGAGCGAATCTGAATTCCTGATTATTTTGGACAGCAATGACTTATTATATTTATTTATATAAATAAACCAGGCCGTCCACCGGGGAAAAAGAGGCACTCTTAGGCCATAATTCCGTCAAATTAAGGATTCCCTGGACCCGGTATGAAAAACACGAAAAGCAGCGAGATCTCCCGCAAGACAGGCAAGACTCCCCGGCACCGAGGAAAACCTGCCTGGGATCCTTCTTAAAATCGTTATCTGAAAACGTCAAGGTGACGACGTTCCAGGCTGATTATGGCTTCAATAATCTTTGTCGATGATGATCGCATCCTTGGCGTAGATCAGGTCATCAATGTCGACATTGCCCTTTATCAGATGATATTGTTTAAAAATGCCGTACATTTTCTGCAGTCCGTACTTGTAGATTGTGGGAGGTATATCGAAGACCGGCAGGGTAAAGACGCTCATGTCTTTAAAATCCGATAGCCGCATGTGGGTGTCGCGCGCCAGGATACCGATGGCCTTGTCCCGGTGTTGGCGGATGAATACCCGTCCCAGCAGGAGCCCATCAACGAATTTTTTGATGGCGTCGGGGTGTTTGGCGGCATAGTCGGCCTTGAACCACCAGCCGCATGAATTGAACAGGTACTTGCTTATTGTCGATGTATGCACGAGTTTGATTCGGTTGGGATACATAGCCAGGAGAAATGGCTCACCGGCAGCGATATCTACCTTTCCGGTGAGCAGGGCGGACATGGCCAGAGCGTCGGTCTTGACGTTGATGACTCTGGCCTTGATATGGTATTTGTCAAGATCGTAACGTAGTGCCAGCCAGGGGCCTGACGGGCGGGGCTTGTTGGCGATCGTCTTTCCCGCGAAATCTTTGAGCGAGTTAATCGGGGAATCCTTGCGGGCATAGAAATTGAAGCTCAGGTTGCCGTTGCCGGCGACCTGAACCAGTTTGACGCCCTTGGTGTAAGCGGCAAACGCGCCCGATGAAGCCAGGAAACAACCATCGACATCTCCCGAATGGATCAGGGGAATGATAGTGGCGGTTCCCCCTTTGACTGTCACTGGTGTTAGTTCCAGGCCCAGCATCTTGAAGTACCCTTTTTCTTGGGCGATCATCGCATCGAGGGTGATTGAAAAATTGGTCATCACCACCCGCATCTTATCCATCTGCTGTCGGGCATTAGCCGTTCCCGTGGGTATAATGGCCAACACCGCCAGAGAAATCGCCGTAACCCAAAAACCGCGCCTGATTCGCATTTTACTCTCCTTTATTGCGTGTAATATAATGAATTAGCTCACCGCGTGATCGTCCGCCCTTTTCTCCAAGGCATGATCAATTTTTCCGAATGGCGCACTAGGCCATCAAGGCAGAAGCCGAGGATTCCGATGACGATCAGGGTCATGAACATGGTCGACGTATTCAAACGTTCTTGGGCGTCCTGCAGCAGAAATCCGAGGCCGTTACTGCCGGAGATGATTTCAACAAAAACCAGCACAACAAACGAAGAGGTGGCGGCGATCCGAATACCTGCGTAAATCGAGTGCAGGGCCGCCTGCAATACGACCCTAAATAGTGTCCATCCATGGCAATAACTCGTTGAAAGAAATAAAAAAAGCGCATTTTGCCCTTGCTCATTAATACTTCTTGTAGTATTCTTGCATTCGCCACGACACCAAACTAACTACAAAAAAGAAAAAAGCAGCCAAGTGCGCAT
>JBJKSK010000025.1:0-3562 GCA_046704125.1 Desulfobacterales bacterium
AAAGGCATCGGCAAAGTCAAGGTCGGAGAAGTGCTTGAAATTTATTCCAACGACGCCGGCACCCGTGCCGATGTCCCGGCCTGGGCCAAAAAAGTCGGCCACGACTACATGGGGATGATCGAAGCCGACGGCTATGACAAGCATTTTGTCTGCCGAAAGAAATAAAAGGGGGCTGTCATGGCAACCACGCCAAAAGACGGCAAGATCCTGATCCTGGCCACCGAAAACTGCGCCTACCCGGGCGCCAACTCGGTGGGCCAGGCCCATTCCAGTTATCCGGCCAACACCTATATCATGCGGGTCAGAGCACCGGTGCTGTTTCCCGAACACTTCTACATGGACTGTTTCAAAAAGGGGATCAGCGGCATCATCATCATGGCCTGCGGCGAGGAGTGCCCCTATGAGAGGGCCTATCATGCCCTGGCCAAACGCATAGACCGGGTCTTCCAGCTGATGAAAGCCCAGAATATTGACCTCCGGCGGCTGCGGCTCACCGCCATCTGCACGGTCTGCAACCGCGCCTTTTTAAAGGAAATCAAAGACATGAACGCGCTGGTGCAGGAGCTTGGCCCCCCGGAATTCAAGTCGGCCGCGTAGAAAGGAATGCGCCATATGACACAATCGGCACATAGGCACCAATTCGACGCGCTGGTGGTTGGCGGCGGCATCGCCGGCCTCCAGTCGGCGCTGGATCTGGCCGACCAGGGCTTTACCGTGGCCGTTTTGGAAAAAGATGCCTCCATCGGCGGGAAAATGATCCGTCTGTCCAAGGTGTTTCCCACATTGGACTGCGCCAGCTGCATCACCACCCCGAAAATGGCCGCGGCCGCCCATCATGAAAACATCACGCTCTTTACCACCTGTGACCTGAAATCCCTGAATCGTACCAACGGGCTGCTGACGGCCGATGTGGTCCAGCGGCCGCGATACGTGGACCCGGAAAAGTGCATCGGATGCCGGCAATGCGAATACGGCTGCCCGGTGTACGTCCCCGATGAGGAGCAGGGAGGCTTTACATACCGCAAGGCCATCCACATTCCCTTTTCCAATGCCATTCCCCAGATTGCCACCCTGGACGTGGACAACTGCGCGCTGTGCGGCAAGTGCGCCAAGCTCTGTCCCACCGATGCCGTGGATTATTTCCAGCAGCCCCAGGCGCTGACCATTACCGCCAAGACCGCGGTCATGGCAACGGGATTTAACCTCACGGCGATTCATGAAAAAAAGCAATACGGTCAGGGGAAAGTCCTCAATGTCATCACCTCGTTGCAGATGGAACGGTTGCTGGCACCGCACGGCCCGTACCAGCGCGTACTGCGGCCCTCGGATGGCAAGGAGCCCGAATCCATCGCCTATGTTCAGTGTGCGGGTTCCCGGGACAAGAGTCTTGGGATTTCCTATTGCTCCAGGGTGTGCTGCATGTATGCCATCAAACAGGCGATGCTGCTATCCGGCGCCCTGCCCCTGGCGGATATCACGATCTACTACATGGACATTCGCACCTTTGGCAAAGGTTATGAACAATTTTTCCAGAATGCCAAGGCAATGGGCATCGAATTCGTAAAAGGAAAAATCGCCTCCATTGCTCAGGCTCCCGACCAGGGCGTGGCCATGAGATATGAAGCCCAGGAACAAGACGGACAGGTGGCCACCCGGGAGCACGATCTGGTGGTGCTTAGCCTGGGCATGGTGCCGGATTGGAACCCGGCTGGCATTTGTGACCTTCCCACTGGAGACGATGCCTTCATCCAGTGTTCCATGCCCCAGATCGCCCCCACCATGACCCGAATGGAAGGGGTGTTTTCCGCCGGTGTGGCCACCGGTCCCAAGGACATCGTGGATACCATCACCGAAGCCGGGGCAGCGGCCATGGAAGCGGCCAATTACCTGACACGCCAGTCCTCCATCCAGGCGGCATAAGCATCCAATACGCATTGAAAACCGATTCAGGAGACAGTCGATGACTGTGGAGAATTCAGGCAACCAGACAGAGGAAAAGAAAGTCGGGGTTTATATCTGCCATTGCGGCGGAAACATTTCCGACCATGTGGACGTGGCCCAGCTGGCTGAAAATGTCGGCCGCATCGATGGCGTTGCCGTCACCCACACCAATATGTTCATGTGTTCGGATCCTGGCCAGGAGCTGATTCAGCAAGACATCAAAAGCGGCAAGATCAACCGCGTGGTGGTGGCCTCCTGTGCGCCAAGCCTCCATGAGCTGACCTTTCGGGGGGCCATCAAGCGGGCCGCCATGAACCCTTATCTGTATGAACACGCCAACATCCGCGAACAGGTCAGCTGGGTGCACCACGGGGAGCCGGCCACGGCCAAAGCCACCCTTCTGGTCGCGGCGGCCATCGCCAAGGCGAAAAATCTGAAGGCTCTGGAACCGATCCGGGTCAACGCCGCCGGTCATGCCACGGTCATCGGCGGCGGGGTGGCGGGCATGCGCGCGGCTCTGGACCTGTCCCGGAGGGGAATCCAGGTGGGGATCGTTGAAAAAAGCCCCTTTCTGGGCGGGCAGACCGCCAAACTGGACCGCCTGGTGCCAACCGGTGACACGGGAGAGCAGGTGGTGCGCGCCCTTGGCGAGGCGGTGCTGGCCGACCCGAGGATAAGCGTTTTTGGCTGCACGCAGATCGCAGGCTATGAGGGTTACGTGGGAAATTTCAAACTGACCCTTCAGTCCTTAGCGCCTGAGTCCGGTGCCTTGCCCCATGAGCCGGGTACCTGGGTGCCCTTTGCCGGCCTTTATGTGGGAAGCGCCGGGAAAGAGGCGCCATGGACGGTAGACACGGGCGCCATTGTCTTTGCCACGGGCTTCACCCCCTACCGGCCCCAACAGGACGAATTCGGCTATTTGAATTTCCCGGAAGTCATCCCCTTGCCCGAATTTATCCAGGAAATGGCCGCCTCGCCGGCCCAATCCCAGGTTCTGACCATCGGCGGGAGGGAAATCCGCCGGGTGGCCTTCATTCACTGCGTGGGCAGCCGGCAGATTCCCGGCATCCACGAGCCGGGGGCCGACGGCAAATTAAACGAGTACTGCTCCCGGACCTGCTGCAGCGCCATTTTGCAGTCGGCCGTAGAGATCCGTCAGCGCTACCCGGAAACCCGCGTGTTCGAATACTACCGGGACATCCGCACCTACGGGCGGGGCCAGGAAGCCTACTATGAGCAGGCCTCGGAGCAAAACGTGCTGTTTTTCCGCTACGAACCCGAATCGCCGCCATTGGTGGAACGCATCGAGCGCAGCGCCTACCCCCTGCGGATCCGGGTCAAAGACACTCTGACTTTCGGGGAAGAGCTGACAGCGGAAGTCGACCTGGTGGTTTTGGGCGTGGGTATGCAGGCCCATCCCATCGGGGATCTGGTGGAGATGATGAAACTGCCCACGGGTATGGACGGGTTCTTGCAGGAAGTGCACCCCAAGCTCAGGCCGGTGGAAATTGCCAATAACGGGATTCTGCTGGCCGGCACCTGCCAGGCGCCCATGAATATCAGTGAAACCTGCAATGCCGCCCAGGCCGCCGCCTCCAAGACGGCATCCCTTCTAATCAAG
>JBJKSK010000026.1:0-4796 GCA_046704125.1 Desulfobacterales bacterium
ATCCGGATGGTTTCATTAACGGCATCGCGGAGTTTCAGGCATTGTCTTGATAACTGACCTGCCTGCTCGGCGACAATGGTCAGGCCGAGTGCCTTTGCCGGGCAAAGAATAAAAAATCCGCCATTAAAAGCGATATCCACCGTTATTTCGCCCACGCCATCCATTTGAACCTGAAGATCCTTCTGATACAAGAATGCGGGCACGTTTTCGATTTCCACATCGGCAATCTGGCCATTGGTGACCGTTGCCCATCCGGTCACCAATCCGTCAGGCGTATCGAAAACTACCTTTGTCTGTGGTTCTGTTCTTTTGACCATTCCCAATTCGACACCCGCGGAGACAAGTCCGATGGTGCCATGCCCGCACATGTACGGGTATGCTCTCGGGTAGTCTCCCGTGCTCAGAAAAATCACGCCAAGATCTGCATCCGGATTCACCGGTTCAACAAGCGCGGCCCCAAACATATCGTTATGTCCTCTGGGCTCCCGCAGGACCATGGTGCGGATCTGGTCATAATTTCTTTCAAAATAGTTGCGCTTTTCAAGCATGGAATCCCCCCGGATCCGCGGCAGTCCCCCGACAATGATCCGGGTTGGTTCTCCTGCTGTATGGGTGTCGACAACGCTTATCACGCGATCAATCATAATCCCTCCGGGGCATATCCCACTGGCTAATCAGTGATAGTTGCCAGTCATGTACATGTGAAGAGGCCTTTTCACCGATTCAGCGATCCACCCGCTCCTTTAATTCCTTGCCCGGCTTAAAAACGGGTAGCTTCTTCGGCTTGATCTTCACTATTTCCCCGGTTTTCGGATTGCGCCCGGTGTATGATCCATATTTCTTTACGATGAATGAACAAAGGCCCCGGATCTCGACGCGTTTGCCTTTGGCCAGGGCATCGGTCATTTCCGCTAAAAATATGTCCACAACGGCGGCCGCTTCGGATTTGGACAGGCCGGTGCGGTCTCTCAGGGCTTGGATGAATTCGAGCTTGTTCATGGCGCGGTGCTCCTGATTGTGGGTCTGCGTGGGAAAAGGAGGGTGGGACTTTGTTAGGATAGACCCGATATGGGAATTATGTCAAGAAATTGATTGGTTATCTTCGAAGAACTCAACCCGGGGCAACCGAGACCGGTTGATACAAAGGGCCGGGTTGAGGTTTTGCCCGACAGGCCGATGGTAAACCGGTGATCAATTTTGCAGTATTTTGGAATAAAAAAGCTTGCCCTTCCTGAAATAAGCGAGGGCCTGGCTTCTTCTGGAATAGCCGCCCTTGCGATTCTTGACGTCGATCTGGAAAATCACTACCCAATAACAGCGATGGCAGCCAATGCCGTACAGTTTTTTGGAAGAATCGTTGCCATAGCAGATGTAAGCCTCGTCATAGGAAACGTTTTTCAGGCTGTCGGGATCGGCAAGCTTGTGTCTGATCGAGTCGGTGATTTGCTTTTTGTAGTCTTTGGGAAGATCCCCGGCGGTCGACACCGGTTTGCGGTAATTACAGACTTGCTCTCCAAAAGACACCTTGGCCTTTTGATAGCTTGTGGTGATGGGGCCGAAGGCAAAAGCGGCTTTTTGTATGCAAAAAAAACTGAAGACGAGCCCAAGGGTGCAAAGCATGGTTTTTTTTGAAAACATAGCCCACCTCCTTTTGGTTTTCAATTTCGCCAACAGGATCGTGTAATCGTATATAACCGGCAGGATTTTTATTTCTTATGGATTGATGGCCATTAGTTTAACACGACCCGGAAGTTGGGGTCAAGGATTAAATGGCTGTTTTTGCTAAAAATCATTTCATCAGCTATCCCTGCTCATGGCCGAAATGCGCCATGGTCAGGCCTGCGCCTGTTGGAATGCGCCCGTTTGCGGGTTCATCATCTTGATTTCGGACCCAATGGGCTATATGTCTACGCGGCAAAGGGAAACAAAGGCCGCATAACCCTTTTCCCGGAATCGATCCGGCCTAGAATCCGCAGGCCGCTTGATGCTGCCGCCGCCATTTGCCGGAAGGAAGCCACGCATGAAACAAAGAGAGCAGGAAGAACAGGAAGCACAAGTCGTTGACCAGTTCACCAAACAGGCGATTGCCTCCGCGCAAAAGCTTGGCGGTCTCGATTCCATCCAAATGCTCATTGAATTGAGCAAAGTGGCCGACCGCGACCTGGTTCTGGATGTGGCATGCGGACCTGGATTGGTTGCCTGTGAGTTCGCCAGGTTTTCCCGCCATGTTACCGGCATCGACATTACCGAGAAGATGATCGAACAAGCCAAGAAGCGGCAAAAGGAGCTCGGGTTGACGAACATTTCCTGGGACGTGGGCACGGTTCTCCCGCTGCCCTACGATTCCGCCTCGTTTTCTGTCGTAGTCACACGATACAGCTTCCATCATTTTCTGGACCCGAAGGCTGTCTTAAAGGAGATGATTCGAGCCTGTAAGCCGAAAGGAGTCGTTCTGATTGCAGATGCGGCGCTGACTGCGGACTAAGTGGACGCCTACAATCGCATGGAGAAGCTGCGCGATCCGTCTCACACCCAAGCCCTGTCGTACGACGCGTGGGATCGGCTCATGAATGAGTCCGGGCTGAAGAACCTGCGACGCGGAAGCTATAGAATCGAAATGGAACTGGAAAAGCAACTCAAGACTTCATTTCCTGACCCGGGAGATGACGAGAAGATCAGGAATATATTCAGAAAGGACATCGGCGTGGACTCACTGGGCATGGATGCGCACTGGTCGGGCAATGAAATACACTTTTCGTATCCGATAGCCATCTATGCGGGAAACAAATGAGCCGGACGAGCAAGTAAAACTGAGGGTCAGGTCTCCATTCTTGACAGAATATGGAAATAGTGGGGGTTATAGAGTCCCCCTTATTGACCTGAAGCATGTCCCCAATTGCTCATTATTAAAGATCCTAATCCTGTCCGCTGCAGGTGAAAAGCCGTTAGTTTGTCTATGGCAGGCTTCTGACCAGAAAATTCATCAAAATTCTGATTATTTGTATCAAAATATTGGTTTCCTTATAAAATTGAGATGCGGAAAGGGTGCAGCCTACGTCAAGCAATTAAATTTAAAGCAAGATTTTTTTTTAGCGGAACAGGCATGCCATTTGCGTAACAGCATGGAAATAAAAACTATATTGTGGCTAACCGAATCTTTCCGTCACAGCGAAGCGCGCATCGGGATCTGTCCGATTTTAAAGTGAAAAATTCAACGCGGATATTCACGTGCGCTATGTCATCTCGGACTTCGCCCCCCGCCAAGGGTTGTACGGAAATTTTACCGCGGAGCATATTGAGAGGATGTTCGAGTGGGTGAAAAGGGGGCCAAAAACCGCCTTGATCCGTTGCGTTCCAATGAACTAGAGGCTTGCCCCCGTTACGTGAAGCATGCGGCCGTGGCCGAAAAAGGACTCAACCATTCTCCAGTTCCAGCCGTGATGATTCCTACAAACAATGAAAAGGTAATCGAATTGGGATTTGATGAAAAAGTCCTCTTCACGGCATTGCATCCATTTTAAAGGATATGAATAACCGGGCGGTAAAGGGCAGGGCATTTGTAGAAAAATTGACTTAACCTGGCGTCTTATACAATAGAAAGTTGGGATGAAATTTGGGAAATAATTTAAGGAGAACGTAAAATGAACGAAAATTCGGAAACTATAGAAACCCTGACTGCGGAAGATTCAGACCGCCTCATTGCGACTATCGATGAGGAAAAATGCTGCTTTATCGATAGTTTTGGCTGCCCTGTGGAACCATGCTGTTCACCCGGATACGCCTGCTGTTGCTGACAGCGGCCGTAACCTAAGCGTCGTATCAAGAACCAATGGAGCCGATACCGGCGGCATTGGCAGACACACTGGACCGGGCCGGTTAGAATGCCAATTGTACCGCAGTGATCCAGGCCAGCGCCGCTGCTTTCGGAGGGCATCCGGTCATGACCGCATCAGTCCAATTGAAGCGGTCAGGGTGCAAAAAGACCCGGTGAAAGCCGTTTAGTCCAATTAACGGAGGAGCTTCATGGAGAAAGAAAACAGAGAAAGGCGCAGACATTACAGATGCCTCAAAGACGTCGGCGTACGTTGCACCCGGTTCAGCGATAATGTCACCTGGCCGGTTAGGTTGAGAAATTTCAGTTCCAAAGGATTGTACTTTGAATCCGGGTGGGAAATCCAGCCCGGCGATCTTGTCGTGGTCCGCGACATGACTGCCCACGAATCGAGCATGGGCGATTCGGGACCGGATGCTTTGCGGTTTACCATAGACTCCGCTGATCCCGACGCCTGCACCCAATACCGGTCCCACAGCCTTGCGAAAGTTACCCGATGCGAGACACGCCCAGAGGGGAACCCTGAGCCCCTTTATGGTATCGGCGCCGAGATTCAAAATTTGGAGATATGATCGGTGCCCCCGGAGCCAGGATCTGGAAAATGAAAACCTATTGAAAGCACAATTTTGGCGAGGACCAGTCCTGGATCATGGTAAAGGGAGTTTTTTCTGGATCGACCCTCGGCACCATTCTTTCCGCCCAGAACCTGGCAACTCATCATCAAGGCCTTTATCTTGTCGCCGACTGCCACGGGTTGACCACGTCCCCGGGCGCGCCACGCTGCAACCAGATGATCGAGCAGCTATGCGCCGCGTGGATTGCCCTTGGGTTGGACCCGCAGCGGGTAGTCTTCTGCCGCCAAAGCGACGTTCCCGAGATCTTCGAATTCATGTGGATTCTGATCTGTGCGTCCGCAAAGGGGCTGCTGAACCGGGCCCATGCCTGTAAATCAGCCGTCTGTGGC
>JBJKSK010000027.1:0-7898 GCA_046704125.1 Desulfobacterales bacterium
CTTTTTTGCCCGGACGCGCTTACGGAAGTCCCGTCAAAGACTCGGTGCTTCCCTTTTCGATCCAGTCGCAGCAAAAACTGGGCTATCTGAGGGACCAGATCCCAGGGGTTATCGCCAAATACCTTCGAGAGGAAGGCGCCGAGGTCATCGAAGTACCCGCCCCGCTGCTTTCGGCCTGGAAGGCGTCCCAGGGCGGCGTCAATGACGTGCGCCGCATCGGCGCCAAAATCGGGGCCGATGCGTTCATCTGGGGAAGCCTGACCATGATCGGATCGCAATTCAGCCTCGATGCCAAGATGTTGCCGGCTGGTGGAAAAACCGCCCCCGAGGTCTTTTACGTTGAGGGCTCGGGCATCGAAACCCTTGTGGCCAAGGTGCGCCGCCTGGCCAAAGACATTTCCTTGAAGCTGTTTAAACGGGAAAAAATCGTTGAAATCCGTATCACCGGAAACAAGCGCATCGAATCGGATGCCATTCGCAAAAGGATCAAGACCCAGCCCGGAGACGTCTTTTCCCCCAAAAGCCTCTCAGACGATTTGAAATCCATCTATGCCATGGGTTATTTCAACAATATCCGTATCGAATCCAGCGAAACCCCCCAGGGCAAAATTATTACCTTTCATGTCACGGAAAAACCCACCATCCGAAAGATCAGTTTCAAGGGAAATACCGTTTTCAAGGAAAAGAAATTGCAGGAGACCTTGACCCTGAGCTCCGGCTCGATTCTCAACATGTTCACGATCAAACAAAACATCGAACGGATCAAGGACTTGTACAGGGGTAAGAACTATCAAAATGTCCAAGTCACCTACAAGCTCGAACCCCTGGGACATAACCAGGCGGATCTGGAATTTATCATCCAGGAAGGCCAAAAGGTCCGGATCAAGAAAATTTCATTTATCGGCAACACCGCCTTTTCGGCCAAAACGCTCAGGGGCCTGATGAAAACTTCGGAAAAAGGCTTTTGGTCCTGGCTGACCTCCTCGGGAGAATATAACCGGCAGGATCTCAACCAGGATCGGGGGCGCATCGAGGCCTTCTATCAAAACCACGGTTATATCCAGGCCCGGGTGGGACAACCCCAGGTTAAATTCGAGAAAAACTGGATCTACATCACCATCAAGATTGAAGAAGGGCCTCGCTATAGGGTGGGTGCGGTCAAGATTACCGGCAACCTGATCCAATCCAATGCCAAACTGCTCAAGAGCCTGAAGATCAACAAGCAGCCGTATTTTAACCGGGAAGTCGTGCGAAACGACGTGCTTCACCTGACCGATCTGTACTCCGATAAAGGCTACGCCTACGCCGAGATCGTCCCGCGCATCGACCGGGTGCCGGGAAAACATGTGGTCAACATCACCTATACGGTCAAGAAGGGCCAGCAGGTCTATTTCCAGCAAATCAACATCACGGGAAACACCAAGACCCGGGACTATGTCATCCGCCGGGAGCTCAAGGTCTACGAGGGGGGGCGCTTCAACGGGGATCTGCTCAAACAGAGCGTGCGCAACCTAAAACGGCTGAACTATTTTTCTGATGTCAAGGTCAACAGCACCAAGGGAAGTGCCAGCAACCAGATGATCCTGGATATCGGGGTGAAGGAAAAGCCCACTGGAGCATTTTCCTTTGGCGGGGGCTATTCCGAGGTGGAAAGGGTGTTTGGCACGGCCTCCATCTCCCAGAGAAACCTCTTTGGCCGCGGTCAAACCCTGGAACTGAAAGGAATGGTGGGCTCCGTCGACTCGCAGTACACGTTAAGCTTCACCGAGCCCTGGCTGTTTGGCATTCCACTGGAGGCGGGATTCGACCTTTACGACTGGAACACCATCTACGACACGTACGAAAAGGACAGTGTGGGCGGAAAACTGCGTTTTTCCTATCCGGTCTGGGATTTCACCCGGGCATATCTGACCTACACTTATGAGGTTTCCAACGTTAAAAATGCCACTTCGCTGGCTCCTCTGGGTATTCTGCAGATTCAGGGGCAACACGATTTGAGCAGTATCACCACGAGTCTGCGCTATGACTCCCGGAACCGGATATTTGACCCCAGCGAAGGCCAAGATGACAGTGTCACGTTCGAGTATGCCGGATTGGGCGGTGACATCAGGTATCTCAAATATCTGGCTGATGCCGGAGTCTATTATCCCTTGTTTTGGGACACGGTCTTTCACATTCGCGGCAGTGCCGGATATGTCCAGGGACTCTCGGGCGGAATTTTGCCCGATTACGAAAAATTTTACCTGGGTGGCATCAATTCGCTGCGCGGCTTTACCTGGCAAGAAATCGGTGTGGAGAAAGACGGTGTTCTCAATGGCGGAGACAAGTTTGTGCAGGGAAACGTCGAATTCATCTTTCCCTTGGTCAAGAAAGCCGGCGTGATGGGGCTGTTGTTCTATGACACGGGAAACGTGAGCGACCAAGGCATCGATTTCGGCAACCTGAGGCAAGATGTGGGCTTTGGGTTCCGCTGGTATTCTCCCGTGGGGCCGTTGCGACTGGAAGACGGCTTCATCATCAATCCCAGAACCGGTGAATCTACCAGCGGCAACTGGCAATTTGCCTTGGGCTCGGCCTTTTAAAACCCATTTTGCGTCGGCCACGCCCCCAGGGCGCCGTGGCCCAGAATCGATGGTCGTTTCAGTGGAATCGGATCGAACATGGCATTTTTCTTTCAATTAACCATGCGTCAAAAGCCCCATGAAGATTTGAACGGGAATTTTCACCGCATAGCGGCGAGAAAAGGAGCGGATATGCGCAACCTCAAAACCATCTTATTGACCCTGCTGACTTTCGTCTTTTTTTTCACCGCCTCAGCTTACAGCGCAGAGGCGGACAAAATCGGGCTCATCAATTTTCAGGAAATTCTCAAGACCTCCGATATGGGAATGGCGGCCAAGGCCCAAATTGATAAAAAGGGACAGGCCATGAATGCCGAACTCAAGAAAAAAGGCGCCGAGATCGAGGCTGCCAAGCAGCAGTTGGAACGTGAATCCATGGTGATGACCAAGGATATGCAGGAAAGAAAGGAACGTGAGCTGCAAATTAATATTTTGGATTATAAAGATCTGCAGCAAAAATACATGACGGATTTCAAGAGCAATGAAAACCAGCTCATCAGGGGAATTCAAGTGGCGGTGCTCCATATCGTGGAGCAGATCGGGAAAAAGGAGGGCTACACGGTAATCCTTGAAAGACGTCAAGCCGGGGTGATCTATGCCCGAAAGGGCATCGACATCACCAGCCAGGTCATCGCGGCCCTCAATGCCATGGCCAAAAAAACCGGCAAAAAAGGATAAGCGGCGGTGCATACACAACCAGATGTGAAAATGACCTTGTTTGAAATCGCCGAGCGCGTCGGGGGCCAGGTGGAGGGAGACGGATCCAAGACCATCCGCGGTGCGGCCCCGTTTGAAACCGCCGGCACCCATGAAATCACCTTTGCCGCGGGAACCAAGTTTCTAAAGCGGCTCGGGGAAACGGGAGCCGGAGCAGTCCTCGTACCCATGGATTGCCGCGCCTCGGGTGCCGACATGATCCGGGTAGCCCACCCCCAGGTAGCATTTTCGATTGTGCTGCGTATCTTCTACCCGCCCCAGCGGCCCCGAGCGGAAATCAGCCCCTGGGCCAGCATCGGAGCGTCTTTTTCCTGCGGTGAGTCCCCGGCCATCGGAGCCTTTGTTTCCATCGGAGACCGGGTGGTTATCGGCCACCGGCCCACGTTGCACCCAGGAACGGTCATCGGTGACGATGTGCAAATCGGTGACGATGTGCAAATTCACCCCAATGTCACCATCGGAAGCGGTACCCGCATCGGCCACCGCGTTGTCATCCAAGCCGGTACGGTCATCGGAGGCGATGGGTTTGGTTACGCCCACGATGGCACGGCCTACCACAAGATCCTCCATCGGGGAATCGTTCAGATTGATGACGACGTGGAAATCGGGGCGGGCAACACCATCGACCGGGCCAGCTTCGGAAAAACCTGGATCCAGCGCGGAGTCAAGACAGACAACCTCGTTCAGATTGCCCACAATGTGACGGTGGGCCAAGACACGGTCATCGTGGCCCAGGTGGGCATTTCAGGCAGCGTCAACGTGGGCAAACATGTTATTTTGGCCGGGCAGGCGGGCATCTCTGGGCATCTGAGCATCGGAGACAACGCTATTATCGGCCCTCAGTCCGGCATCGCTCAATCGGTAGCCGATGGTGAGGTGGTGTCCGGATCGCCGGAAATGCCGCATCGCACCTGGCTTCGGGTTCAACGGATCCTGCCAGGGCTTCCGGAGTGGAAAAAGCAAATGAGCCGACTCGAAAACCGGCTTGACGCCATCGAAGCGCATATGGAAAAGACTCATGGAACCAACTTATGACATCCGACGGATATTAGACTTTCTGCCCCACCGTTACCCCTTTATCCTCATCGACCGGGTTTTGGAGATCACCCCCGGAGAGCGGATCGTCGGGCTGAAAAATGTCACCATCAATGAGCCCTTTTTCCCTGGACATTTCCCGGCCAATCCCATCATGCCCGGGGTCCTCATCGTGGAGGCGCTGGGACAAGCCGGCGGCGTGCTGCATTTAGCCGGCATGGGATCGGATCGAAAGGGCAAATTGCTGTACTTTATGGGATTTGACAAAGTCCGGTTCCGAAAGCCAGTGGTGCCCGGCGATCAGTTGATGCTTCACGTGGATATTCTAAAACAACGTGCCAAGGCGATCCGAATGGCCGGACAGGCCAAGGTAAACAATAAACTGGTCGCTGAAGCGGAATTTATGGCGACCCTTGGAGACGCATTATGATTCACCCGACGGCCATCGTCGATCCGGGTGCCGAGATCGACGCCAACGTGGATATCGGACCCTACACGGTCATTGGAAAAGAGGTATACATCGGATCGGGAACCCGGATCGGGCCCCATGTCGTCATCGAACCTTATGTCAGCATCGGCCCCGGTTGCCAGATTTATCAATTTGCCGCCATAGGGGCCCAGCCCCAGTCGTTGAAATTCCAGGGCGAAACCACCCATATCAAGATCGGTGAGAAAACGATCATCCGAGAATTTGTCACCATTCACAGGGGAACGGGGTTCGGCGGCGGGTTGACCGAAGTCGGCGATGCCAATTTTCTCATGGCCTACACCCATATCGCCCATGACTGTCATCTGGGATGCAACGTGGTGCTGGCCAATGCCGCCACCCTTGCCGGACACATCACCATCGGAAACCATGCCACAGTGGGAGGCCTGGTAGCCATTCATCAGTTTGTCCGGGTAGGGGATTATGCATTTGTCGGGGGCAAATCCGCCGTGGTCAAGGACATTCCCCCCTTTGTCATCGCCGCCGGAGACCGGGCCCGACTCCACGGGCTAAACAGCGTGGGACTCAAACGCCATGGATTTTCCCCGCAGACTCTGACGCGGCTCAAAAGCGCCTACCGCATCATCTTTCGCATCGGATTGACTCTCAACGAAGCCCTGGAACGGGTGGCGGCGGAAATTGAACCGGCCGCCGAGGTAGAGGCCCTTGTCGGGTTTATCAAAGCCTCCCAGCGTGGAATCACACGGTAGGCGGGGAATTGAAAATTGAAAATCGGACTCATTGCGGGAAGCGGGCAATTTCCCATCATTTTTTCCAGGCAAGCCAGCATGCGAGGCTATAGCGTTTTTGCCGCGGCTTATCTCAATGAAGCCGATCCGGCTATAGCCGACCATGTGGAGCAAATCCAGTGGCTGCACCTGGGGCAGGTGCGACGCCTGGTGCGGTTTTTCAAACAGCATGAGGTGTCCCGCGCCGTCATGATGGGAGCCATAACCAAGACCCGCATGTTCACCGATGTACGCCCCGACACCAAGGCCATTTCGCTGATTTCCCGCATGCGAACCACCCATGACGACGGTTTGCTGCGCGCCTTTGCCGGCCTGCTGGAAAAAGAGGGCATTGTCATTGAGCCATCGACGTTTCTGCTTCCCGAACTACTCGCCCCGCCGGGCTGCTGGACCCGCCGCAAACCCACCCGCTCGGAATACGCCGATGTGCAGCTGGGCTACCGGCTGGCCCGGGAGATCGGACGACTCGACATTGGCCAGTGCATCGTGGTGGGCGGCGGTTCAGTGCTGGCCGTGGAAGCCATGGACGGCACCGATGCCACCATCTTGCGCGGAGGGGCATTAGGCCGGGGAAATGCCGTGGTGGTCAAGGTATGCAAACCCGAACAGGACACGCGCTTTGATGTGCCGGCCATCGGAGCGGAAACCATCGCCACCATGGACCGCGCCGATGCCCGGGTGTTGGCCGTAGAAGCGGGACGCACCGTGGTCTTTGACCGTGCCGAGATGATCGCATCGGCAAACCGTTCAGGCATCGCCATTGTCGCTCTGGAGCAAAATCCGCCATCCGGAAAATCATGAACGGAAACGAATAACAGGATATGAAAAACAATAGCAAACTCTCCGTCGCGGTCATCGGGACCGGTTATTTGGGGCGATTCCACGCCCAGAAATATGCTGCTCTGGACAACGTCGAACTCGTTGGGGTGGTAGACATCAACCCGGCCCAGGCGCGGGATGTTGGCAATTCTGTCGGAGTACCGGCGTTTGGCCATCACCGGGAGTTGCTTGGCAAGGTACAGGCCGTCAGCGTCGTGGTGCCCACGGGAGCCCATTTTGAAATCAGCCGTGACTTTCTCGAACACGACGTGGATGTGCTTATCGAAAAACCCATGACCAGCACCCTTTCCCAGGCCGACGCGCTGATCGAAATTTCCGAGCAACGTGGGCTCATCGTCCAGGTCGGCCATCTGGAGCGTTTCAACCCGGCGGTGGTCGCTCTCAAGGATATTGTCACCCGCCCACGATTTATCGAATCCCACCGGTTGGCCACCTTCAAGCTGCGGGGGACGGATGTCAGCGTGGTTTTAGATTTGATGATCCATGACATCGACATCATTCTCAACTTCGTTGGCTCACCGGTTCGCCACATTCATGCCGCCGGTGTTCCGGTGATCTCCGACCAAGTCGACATCGCCAACGCCCGGCTCGAATTCGAAAATGGCTGTGTGGCCAACGTCACGGCCAGTCGGATATCGACGAAAAATGAGCGCAAAATCCGCTTGTTTCAACGCGACGCATACCTCTCCGTGGATTTTGCCAACCAGGGCATTACCGTGATCCGGCAAAATCCGGAAGCCTCTGCCGAGCCGATCCCGGGAATGGAGATGCAAACCCTTCGCTTTGACAAGGCCGATACCCTGGATGCGGAAATCCGCTCCTTTGTCCACTCGGTCATCACGCGGGAGGTTCCAGCGGTCACCGGGCAGATGGGCCGAAATGCGTTAAAGATCGCCTTGAGCATCATGGACCAGATCGAATCAACCAACCATCGGTTTCTCGGCTAAAGGGCAACGCACCGAAAATGAAATCCTCCTGTGTCATGATGATCGCCGGTGAGGCCTCCGGAGACCTGCACGGCTCACGCCTGGTTCAGGCCCTTCGGGCACGTCGGCCAGAGCTGTCTTGTTTCGGCATCGGAGGCCCGGCCATGGCGGCCCAGGGCGTGCGAATCCTCAAAGATGCCGCCAGCCTTTCGGTGGTGGGCATCACCGAGGTCGCCGGAAAGCTGCCCGAATTGATCGGTGGCCTGCGCATGGCCAAGAGGCTGCTCAAAACGAATCGGCCCGACTTGTTGGTGCTCATCGACTTTCCCGACTTCAACCTGATTGTAGCCGCCCAGGCAAAAAAACTCGGGATCCCCGTACTTTACTACATCAGCCCCCAGGTCTGGGCCTGGCGGTCGGGGAGAATCAAGACTATCGGACAGCGCATCGATCACATGGCGGTCATTTTGCCTTTTGAAGTCGATTTTTACAGAAAACACCATATTCCTGTCACCTTCGTGGG
>JBJKSK010000028.1:0-3651 GCA_046704125.1 Desulfobacterales bacterium
CCTTTTTGTCAACACCCATTTCAATCATCCCGCCGAGCTCACCCCCCAGGCCGTTTCCGCCTGCTTTCGACTGGCTGACGCCGGCATCGCCCTGGGATGCCAGACCGTGCTGCTCAAGGGTGTCAACGACCACCCCGGGCTGATGCAAAACCTGATGCGAAAGCTGCTGGCCGCGCGCGTTCGGCCCTATTACCTGCATCACCCCGACCCGGTGCGGGGCACGTCCCATTTTCGGTTGCCCGTCGCCAAGGGATTGGCCATTATGGAATCCTTGAGAGGGCATCTTTCCGGAATGGGCGTGCCCCAGTACATGATCGATCTTCCCGGTGGCGGAGGCAAAATCCCGCTGCTGCCCGGTTACATTGTTCGCCAGACGCCAGGAAGCCTTCGGGTGCGAAATTTTGCTGGAGAATGCTTCGATTATCCGGATTCCTGAACTCACACCGAAAGGAGATACCCCATGTCAAAGGTCATGATCCATGCGTCTACCTATGAAACGGTGCGAAAGGCCATAGATAAAGCCTTTACGCTTTTCCCGGTGGAAATCAAAGACAAAAAAGTGCTCATCAAGCCCAACGTGCTGCGAACTTCTTTGGCTTCAGAAGGCATCGTCACAAACCCGGCTGTGCTGCTCGCCCTGGTGGAAAAAGTTCAATCCATGGCTCCGGCTCAACTGGTGGTCGGCGACAACCCGGGGCTGTTCAGCTACGGGGCCAACGAAGAAAGCTTTACCAAGACCGGGCTGATGGAAGCGGCCAAGGGCTGCTACCGAAATATTGGAAACGAGTCCCGTAAAGTCGATTTTAATCCTGATTTCATGGCAACCGTCAGTGTTTCCGCAGCCGTTTTGGATGCGGATGTGATCATCAGCCTGCCCAAATTCAAGACCCATGGACTGACTGTGCTCACCGGTGCCATCAAAAACAGCTATGGAATTTTGCCCGGCGCCCAGAAGGCGCGCCTGCACAAAGCCGCCGGAAGCCCGGAGCGCTTTCAAGAAATGGTGGCCGAGGTGTTTCGCATCCGGGTGCCTGATTTGTTTATCGTGGACGCGGTCGTGGGAATGGAGGGAAACGGCCCGGCGTCCCCGGACTTGAGAGACATCGGACTGATTTTGGCCGGAGACAACGCCGTTGCCGTGGATTCCGTGATCGCCACCATGATGGGCTGCGATCCCGGCCGGCTGCGGTTTCTCCAGAAGGCCAAGGAGTTGGGATTGGGGGATTTCGATCTGAAACAGATTCAGATCCTCGGAGAGCTAAAACCCCTGCCGGATTTCAAGCTGCCCCCACTTGGCGGTGAGGTGATCGTTAAAAACGAGGCCGTTCAAAACCTGATGCAGCAGCGGATCGACCTCCGGCCCAAGGCCGATCCGGATCTTTGCACCGGCTGCGGTTCCTGTGTGGAGCAGTGCCCGGTATCGGCGCTGTCCATGGGAAAAGAGGATATTCCCGTAGTCGATTCCGAAGTCTGCATCACCTGCTTCTGCTGCCAGGAGATCTGCCCCGAAAAGGCCATGGCGCTGGCGTAAGGAAGGGACCCCCGTATAGGGGAGTCGGCCGGCTGATGAGTGACCCTCCCCTTTTTGGGGCCCTGCTCCTGAGTTGACTGCTACCAGTGACTCTCGGCATTGGCGGCATCGGCGTAGGTGATACCGCCGGCATTAAAAGCGCTGACCGCGTCCCTGACCGTGCCGGTGATGTTACCCGCGACTTTGATTTTGGCCGCGCGAAGCACCTTGAAGGCATTGGGGCCGCAGTAGCCGGTGAGCAATGCCTTGGCACCCCGGTCGCCGACCAGGGTGGCCGCCTGAATCCCGGCACCCTTGAAGGCGCTGGCGTTTTCCTGGTTGTCTATGACTTCAAACGCCAGGGTCTCGGGATCCACCACGATAATATAAGCGGCACGGCCAAATCGGGGATCCACGGGCGAATCGATTTCGGTGCCCGTGGATGTTATGGCTATTTTCATCGATTTACCTTCCTGCTGCTCCGCAGACCTGATTTTCACCGATCAGCTGAAGCTCCCCGGCGATAAGCGATTCCACCACCGGTCTGATCTCCTGCCGCTGGGCGTCGTAGTAGACATCGATGCCGGCTTGCTTGAAGCCCATCAGGGGCCGCATGCCGATGCCGCCGACAATCAGGGCATTGACATGGTTTTCAGCCAGCAGGTTGACAGGCACCATGCATCCGCCCTGGACGTGTTCCTGGTTTTGAAGGGAGGAGACCTTGGTGATCTTGCCATTTTCCACATCAATGAGTGTAAACACATCGCAGTGGCCGAAATGCCCGGCTCGAAGACCATCCAGTCCTCCTCCGTTTACAGACGGAACGGCTATTCTTCCTTTTTCCATGGTTTGGTTTTCTCCTTTTTCGATTGAATTAGAACGTAGATAAAAGCCTTCATGGCCCATCGCGCATGGCCGGCGACTGCATGAGCTGACCCCAGATCACGTTGATCTGCCGGCAGGCCTCAGAGGCTGGGTCGTACTCGGGAAGGGTTTTTCCATGGATCATCGCCCGGGTAAAAACCGGATCGAAGGGAATCCGGGCCAGTACGGTCAGACCTTTTTCTCGGGCAAAATCTTCCATGGCCTCGGTCTGGGCCATGTTCAGGTCGTATTTGTTCACACAGACCATGGCCGGGACCTTGAAGTGTTGTGCCAACTGGGCAACCCGGGCCATGTCGTGAGCTCCCGAGGTCGTCGGCTCGGTGATAATGAGCAGCGCCGAGGCCCCGCCGATGGACGCAATCACCGGGCATCCCACGCCGGGAGGGCCGTCGGTGAGAACGAGTTGACTTGCCGTGGTCTCGGCCAGTTTCCTGGCTTGCCGGCGCACCAGGGACACCAGCTTGCCGGAATTTTCTTCGGCGATACCCAGCCGGGCATGCACCATGGGGCCAAAGCGGGTATCCGACAAAAACCACTGTCCGCATTTTTTCACTGGAAAATCAATGGCCTGCTCGGGACAAAAGTCCACACAGACGCCACAGCCCTCGCAGCCGATTTCGTCCACGACAAAAGAGGCGGAAATGGCATCAAACCGGCAAAGCTCCCGGCACAGTCCGCATTGGGTGCAGCGTCCGGTCCGGATGACCGCCATGGCTCCGCCGAAAAAGTCGGTTCGCTTTCGGATCCGAGGCGCCATGAGCAGGTGCAGGTCGGCCGCGTCCACATCGGCATCACACAGGACCCGTCCTTTTGCCAAACCGGCAAAGGCGGCGGTAAGACTCGTCTTGCCGGTGCCTCCCTTGCCGCTGATGACCACCAGTTCTTTCATTGCGGCGCCCCCATTTTCAAACCCGTTTCAATGCGCTCGTGGAGTCCAAGAAAAGCCTTCCGCCATTGAGGCATGGCATCTACAACCAACCGGCCGTTGGAATAGGTTTCGGCAATGCGCCGATCAAAGGGAATTTCCAGAAGAATCGGCAGATTTTGCTCCTTCGCATAGGATCTTACCTTGTCATCGCCCATATCCGACCGGTTGATCACAAGCCCGCAGGGGATTTTCAAAAGCTTGACCGCTTCCACGGCCAGGATCAGATCATGCAAGCCAAAGGGCGTGGGCTCGGTGACCATCAGCACGAAATCGGACTGTTTCATGGCGGTTATCACGGGACACGAAGTGCCGGGTGGCGCATCGATGA